>SLFH01000356.1 GCA_007124345.1 Phycisphaerales bacterium
CCGCCCGCGACGCGCCGGACGGTCAGACCGCTCGAACCGATGTGCCGGTCGAGGATCCCCTCGAACTCCTCGGCCGTGCCCGTGCCGAACAGGTCGAGGTTCCCGTCGCGCAGGTAGCCGATCATGTCCATGTTGATCATCGCGTAGTGCTGCTCGATCGGGCGGATCGGGTGCTGCACATAGTGGCGCGCGCCCAGCAGCCCCATCTCCTCGGCCCCGTAGCCCATGAACAAAATCGATCGACGGGGCTCGTCGCCCATCTCCGCGTACGCCCTGGAGAACTTCTCGGCGAGCAGCAGCACGCCGGCTGTGCCCGAGGCGTTGTCGTCGGCGCCCGGGTGCAGCGCCCCGCGTCCACGCGCTCCGGCCCGCGAGCCGAAGCTCCCGTACCCCACATGGTCGTAGTGCCCGCCGATGACCAGCAGCTCCTCGGCGAGATCGCCCGAGCCGGGGAGCAGCGCCGCGACATTCCAGGTCTCGACGCGCTCGCGCCCGACCTCCGCCGCAAGCACCACCGACGCGCCGTCGAGCACCTCGACCACTGCTCCCTCGTCGGCCCGCTCGCGCAGCTCGACCAAACTCGCCCCGTGCGCCTCAGCGAGCTTGCCCGCCGCCTCGTGGCTCATCATCACCACCGGCGCCGGGAAACGCAGACGCCCACGGAACTCGTCGGTCCGGGAAAGCTCGTTGATCCTCGGGTCGTCCGCGCCCGGAGGATTGACCAGAATCACGCCGGTCGCCCCACGCGAAATCGCGGCCTGCACCTTCGCGTTCAGCGTCGACGCGGCAGTCCACCCTTCGCTCTCTCGCCAGCGGCTCGTGCCGTCCTCGCTGATCGGCTCGAACCGGAACATCATCGCAATGTGCCCGGAAAGGTCTGTATCTTCAGGGAAGCTCGTGTACCCGTCCGGCCCGGACTCGATCGAGTAGCCCACGAACACCACCGGACCCGTCGCAGCCCCGTCGCCGCTGGTGCCCAGCACCGTGAAGTCGCGGTGCTCGACCAGCGTCTTGGGCTTGCCCCCGATCACCACCTGAGCAAAGGCCACAGTCGCCGAGACGCCCCCGCCGACCTCGAACGACTGACGGAACGACGACTCGGGCGTCACGATCTCTGCGCCGTCGATGTTCTCAACGCTCGGGAACGCGGGCTTGAGCCCCATCCGCTCGAAGTTGAACGCGAGGTACTCCGCCGCGAGCTCCTTGCCCCGCGTCCCGGCAGAACGCCCCTCGAAGAACGGATTCGCCAGCGTGCGCACATGCTCGTCGTAGCGACGCACCAAGGGGTCGAGCTGGGCGAACAGGTCCGCCAGAGGCTTCTCTGCCCCGACCGTGATCGTGCGCTCGCGCGACGAGGCCCCTTCAGAGGCGATTGCGTGCTGGAGCCCGCTGGCAGCCACGACCGCCGCGGCGATCGCGACCAGTCCGAGGCGGGATGGGCTCACGCCAGAAAGGCGGACGCGGGAAGAAACGATTCTGGAAAGCCGCATGCGGAAGACTCCCTTTGCCTCCGGCCGCCGGGCGCGTTCGGCCCCGCCGGTTCAGATCCCGTGACCGCCCGCCGGAAGCAGTGCCGGCGGGGCAAAAAGGCCGTCCGGAGCATCGGTCCCGGCCCGGCCGCGAAACACCAGTGTACAGGTCGGGCACGCCCGACCACGACGCAATCTCACCCTACAGTCCGGCGGTGGACCGCGTTGCGGCTCGAAAGGTCCCGCTGCACACACACCCCCCCGCTGTTTCCCGGAAGAGGCGCATGACCACAACGAACTCCCAGGCCGCCCAGGGCGGTAATGGCTCCATCGGACGACCCGAGGCCCCCCAGGCCAGGAGCCTCGCCGGCTCCCCCTTCGCCCCGACGGACATGTTTTTCCACCGTCATATCGGGCCCAGCGACGCCGAGATCCAGCGGATGCTGGACTTTATCGGGCACAGCTCGCTCGACGAGATGGTCCGGGCCACCGTCCCCGAGGACATCCTCTTGGGCCGCCTCATGGAGATCCCCGCCCCCCGGGGCGAGTTCGAGCTGATCGAGCACCTCCGCGCCAAGGCCGCCAAGAACAAGGTCCACCGCTCCTGCATCGGCCAGGGCTATTACGACACGATTGTCCCCCCGGTCATCCAGCGCAACATCCTTGAGAACCCCGGCTGGTACACCCAGTACACCCCCTACCAGGCCGAGATCGCCCAAGGACGCCTCGAAGCCCTGCTCAACTTCCAGACCATGGTCACCGACCTGACCGGGCTGGAGGTCGCCAACGCCTCGCTGCTCGACGAGGGCACCGCCGCCGCCGAGGCTCTGGCCATGTGCTGCAACATCGCCGGGCCCAAGCGCACCAAGGTCTTCGTCGCCGACGACTGCCATCCCCAGACCATCGAGGTCGTGCGCACACGCGCCTGGTCCATGGGACTGGAGCTCGAAATCGGCGACCCCGCGTCCTTCGAGCCCACCGCCGAGCACTGCGGCGTCCTCCTGCAGTACCCCAACACCTCGGGCGAGCTGCTCGACCACCGCGCCTTCATCGAGAAGGCCCACGCCGCGGGCGCGCTCGTCGTCATGGCGACCGACCTGCTGGCGCTCTGCATGATCAAGAGCCCGGGCGAGCTCGGCGCCGACATCGCGATCGGCTCGGCGCAGCGGTTCGGCGTGCCGATGGGCTTCGGCGGCCCGCACGCCGCCTTCTTCGCCACCCACGAGAAGCATGTCCGCAAGATGCCCGGACGCATCATCGGCGTCAGCCGCGACAGCCAGGGCGCCCGCGCCCTGCGCATGGCCATCCAGACGCGCGAGCAGCACATCAAGCGCGACAAAGCGACCAGCAACATCTGCACCGCCCAGGCCCTGCTGGCGATCATGGCGGGCATGTACGCCGTCTACCACGGGCCCAACGGCCTGCGCCGCATCGCCCAGCGCACCCACAGCTTCGCCCAGGCCTTCCGCCTCGGCCTGCAACGCCTCGGGCACGACGCGGGCGACAAGCCCCTGTTCGACACCCTCCGCGTCCGCCTCGGAACCGGCGACCCCAAGCAGGTCGTTATCCTCGCCAACCGGCGCGGCATCAACCTCCGCACCTATTCCGACGGCACAATCGGCGTCGCCTTCGACGAGACCGCCGACCGCGCCCTGCTCAAGGACCTGCTCGAGTGCTTCCACGGGGGCGCCCCCCTCGGCTTCGAGATCGAGGGCCTCGAGCACGATATCGACACAACGATCGACCCAGGCTTCGCACGCCCCGTCGACTACCTCACCCACGAAGTCTTCAACACCCACGACTCCGAGACCGAGCTCCTCCGCTACATCTTCAAACTCCAGGGGCGCGACCTCTCCCTCGCCCACTCGATGATCCCCCTCGGCTCGTGCACCATGAAGCTCAACGCGACCAGCGAGATGCTCCCGGTGACATGGCCCGAGTTCGGGCGACTCCACCCCTTCGCCCCGCCGGACCAGACCGCCGGCTACCGCGAGATGCTCGCCGAGCTCGAACAGTGGCTCTGCGAGATCACCGGCTTCCCGTCTGTCAGCCTCCAGCCCAACGCGGGCAGCCAGGGCGAGTACGCTGGCCTCGTCGTCATCCGCGCCTTCCACGAGTCACGCGGCGAGAGCCACCGCAATGTCTGCCTGATCCCCACCAGCGCCCACGGCACCAACCCCGCATCCGCCGTCATCGCCGGCTTCGAGGTCGTCCCCGTCAACTGCGACGAGACCGGCGCCGTCGACACCGACGACCTTCGCGTCAAAGCCGCCAAATACGAAGACCGCCTCGGCGCGCTCATGGTCACCTACCCCTCGACCTTCGGCGTCTTCGACCAGAACATCCGCGAGATCATCGACACCGTCCACAAGCACGGCGGCCAGGTCTACCTCGACGGCGCCAACATGAACGCCCAGGTCGGCCTCTGCCGCCCCGCCGACTACGGCGCCGATGTCTGCCACCTCAACCTGCACAAGACCTTCTGCATCCCCCACGGCGGGGGCGGCCCGGGCATGGGCCCGATCGGCGCCGCCGAGCACCTCGCCCCCTTCCTCCCCGGCCACCCCGAGGTCAGCCCCTTCGGCCCCTCGCGCCAGCGCGAGCAGGCCGGGCTGACCAACGCCCGCGCCGGCGTCTCGGCCCTCGGCCCCGTCGCCTCCGCGCCCTGGGGCAGCCCCTCCATCCTCACCATCAGCTGGGTCTACATCGCGCTGATGGGCGCGGGGGGCCTCAAGGCCGCCTCCGAGATCGCCATCCTCAACGCCAACTACATGGCCAAGCGCCTCGAGAACGAGTACGAGGTCCTCTACCGCAACGCCAAGGGCCGTGTCGCCCACGAGTTCATCATCGACTGCCGCAACTTCGACAAGGCGGCGGGCGTGAAGATCGACGACATCGCCAAGCGCCTCATCGATTACGGGTTCCACGCCCCGACCATGTCCTGGCCGGTCCCGGGCACGCTGATGATCGAGCCGACCGAGTCCGAACCCCTGCCCGAGATGGACCGCTTCTGCGACGCGCTGATCGCCGTCCGCGAGGAGATCCGGGCGATCGAGGAAGGCCGCGCCGACAAAGAGGATAATCTACTCAGGAATAGCCCCCACACCGTCGCGATGGTCAGCGCCGACGACTGGTCCCACCCCTACTCCCGTCGCGAAGCCGCCTACCCCAAGCCCTGGCTGGCGGACGCAAAGTTCTGGCCGGCGGTCGGGCGTGTGGACAACCCCTACGGCGACCGGAATCTGGTGTGCACCTGCCCCCCGATCGAGGCATACATCGAAGACAAGCCCGTCCGCCCAGAACCGGTCGGGAAGGGTGCGTAATCGCATCCCCGTAGGCAAAAGACCCTATCTTCCGAGCGTTCGTTGTCTGATCGACTCTGCGTTGATTCACGCACCCCAGATCCGGATCTGAGCACACACTTCCGCCTGTGCACTGCCCGTGGATAACACTCGCAGCGACTAAAGCGTATACCCCAGGCAGTTTTACGAAGCGACAGCCTGTCCACGCGATGCCGCGATGCCAGAGATCGGTTCGCCCCCGACATTGGCGGTAGTGTCTGCACGGACCCACTCCCTTTGGCAGACTGTCCTGCCCAAGAGCGGAGCGAGACAGATGACCACCGAGCACGCCATGACCGAACCCAAGCCGATCGCGCAGCGCGAGCAGTCACCGACGCAGACGCACGAGGTCAAGAGGGTCGCCCCCGAGACGCCCCTGCGTGATCTGATGGAGGGCGACGCCCGGCGTGAGATCCGCGTCCACGAGCACGGGCTGATGGCCTTGGTCGATGTCATGCCCCGCCTGGCGCCCGAGGGCCAGACGGCCGACCAGGCGATCGTCCAGGCCGCACGCGTCTCGTACGGGGCGGGCACCAAAAAGGTCAACGAGGACCGGGGGCTGATCCGCTACCTGCTGCGCCACCGGCACACGACCCCGTTCGAGATGGTCGAGTTCAAGTTCCACATCGCGATGCCGATCTTCATCGCGCGCCAGTGGATCCGCCACCGCACCGCCAATGTCAACGAGTACTCCGCCCGCTACTCGATCGTCCACGACCGCTTCTACCGCCCCGCCCGCGAGGGCGTCCGCAAGCAGTCGGCGACCAACCGCCAGGGCGGCGAAGAGTCCTTCAACCTCGCCGACCCCGCGCAAGCCAAGACCGCCGACGAGTACCTCGCCTACCTCGACGAGGTCGAGGCGCTGTACGCCAAGTACCAGCAGCTCAACGAGGCAGGCGTCAGCCGCGAGCTCGCACGCATCGGCCTGCCCGTGAGCGTCTACACCGAGTGGTACTGGAAGTGCGACCTGCACAACATCCTGCGCTTCCTCTCGCTGCGCATCGACGCGCACGCACAGCAGGAGATCCGCGACTTCGCCTCGGCGATGCTCCAGCTCATCGAGCCGATCGTCCCGCTGACCGTCGAGGCATGGCGCGACTACGAGCTCGAATCGGTCCGCCTGACCCGCCTGGAGATCGAGGCGATCCGCTCGATCCGCCAGGGCGGCGACGCCGAGCTCGCCACCGACAACAAGCGCGAACGCGCCGAGTGGGCGGCGAAGCGCGAGTCGTTGGGGCTTTAGGGCGAAGATGGGCGCGGGGAGCAGGGCGCTGGGCGCAGGGGCAGCTTCGGCCTGCGGCCGAGGCTGGGTTCAGGGGGTCGGAGAGCAAAGCAACCCGCGGCCGAAGGACGCTGCCTCACCCAGCGCCCCGCGCCCCACACCCTGCGCCCCGATTCCAGAATCTCAGCGGCAGGCGGCGCCTCCAACCGGCAGAACATGCGATCGCCCCGGGGACTCTAAGCCCGCCCGCGCCGACGCCTATCGTCGGCGTCCATGCCCCCAGCCCCCCGGATCTTCCCCGGCTACACGGTCGCGGCCGCGTCGACCGTCGCCTTCATCGCCACCGCCCCCGGCCAGACGATGCTGGTCTCGCAGCTCAATCTGCCGCTGCGCGAGGCCTTCGGCATCGACGAGCTGACGCTCAACGCCTCGTACACCATCGCGACCGTCCTCGCCTCGTTCCCGCTCGTGCTCGTCGGGGCGCTCACCGACCGCTTCGGCCCGCGGCGGATGATCGCGCTCATCGCCCTGGTCTACGGCCTCGGCTGCCTCGTCATGGCCGGGGCGCAGGGGCTGGTGACCGTCTTCCTCGCCTTCTTCCTGCTCCGCTTCCTCGGGCAGGGCGCGCTCGCCCTGGCCAGCCAGCACGCCGTGGCGATGTGGTTCCACCGCAAGCTCGGTCGCGTGCACGGGGTCAAGCAGGTGATCGTCTTCGGCGTCTGGTCCGTCTTCCCGCCCGTCTCGCTGCTGCTGATCGAATCCCTCGGCTGGCGATGGACCTACGCCATCTTCGCCCTGCTGATCTGGGTGAGCGTGATCCCCATCGCCCTGGTCTTCATCCGCAACAGGCCCGAAGACCTCGGCCTGAACATGGACAACGACCCCGTCGACCCCGCGGCCGACCCCAGCTTCACCACGCCCCCAGACCCCACCAGCGTCGGCCCCAACCCGCCCCGCCAGAGCGTCAAACCCCGCGAGCCCGCCTTCACCCTCAAACAAGCCTCGCGAACGCGCGCGTACTGGACGCTCGCCGCGGCCTTCTTCCTCGCGCCGCTCATTGGCACCGGCTTTCTCTTCGACATGCAGCCGATCCTGGCGCAGCGGGGGCTTGGGGCCGGCGTCGCTGCGGCCGCGGTCAGCGTCTGGACGATCACCATGGCCGTCATGGCCCTGCCCGGGGGCGTGCTGGTCGACAAGGTCCGGCCGTCGGCCCTCATCTCCGTCGGCATGGGGATGATCGCCCTGAGCTCGGTTCTGCTCTGGATCGCCACGAGCGCCGTCGGGGCGGGTGCGGCGATGGCGGCCTTCGCGGTCGGCCAATCGCTCGTCGCCTCCTGCGGGACCGCGACCGCCGCACGCTACTTCGGCAGGACCCACCACGGTCGCATCCGCAGCTCTCTGACCCGGATCGGCGTGATCGGCACCGGGCTCGGAACGCTGTTCACCGGCGTCAGCGCGAGCCTGACCGGCGGGTACGAGGGGGCGATGCTCGCGTTTGTGATCCTCTGCATCCCGGTCGTCCTGCTGGCGATCGGTCTGGACCGGCCGGAGGAGCCGACGCGGAACAGGGCGACTGGCTGACATCCACCCGGCTCGGCGGGCCGGGCCACCCCGATACGATCGCTCATGAGCCAGACCCACGACGCCAGACCCACCCCGGGACAACGCCTGCGCACCCTGCTCGACGCGGGTTGCGTCGCGATGCCCGGCGCCTTCAACGCCCTGGTCGCCCGCGCGATCGCCAGAGCCGGCTTCGACGCCTGTTACTTCTCCGGGGGCGCGACCTCGGCCGCCAACGGCGTGCCCGATGTCGGCCTGCTCACACTCGACCACTTCGCCACCGAGATCCGCAAGGTCTCCGACGCCTCGGGCCTGCCCGTGCTCGCCGACGCCGACACGGGCTTCGGCGAGGAGGAGATGGTTCGGCGAACCGTCATCGAATACGCGCGAGCCGGGGCCGCGGCCCTCCACCTGGAGGACCAGCAGTTCCCCAAGCGTTGCGGGCACCTCGACGGCAAGTCGCTCATCCCAGTCGAGCACTCGGCGAGCAAGATCCGCTGGGCGGCGAAGGCCGCGAAGGAGAGCGCCGACCCCGCCTTCATCGTCTGCGCCCGCACCGACGCTGCGGGCGTCGAGGGCTTCGACGCCGCGGTCGGCCGCGCCTTCGCCTACGCCGAGGCGGGCGCCGAGATGATCTTCCCCGAGGGCCTCAAGAGCGAGGCGGAGTTCGCCCGCTTCGCCGAGGCCATGGGCGAGCTGGACCACCCGCCCTACCTGCTGGCCAACATGACCGAGTTCGGCAAGACCCCGATGCTCCCCCTGAGCAAGTTCGAGTCGATGGGCTACGCCTGCGTCATCTACCCAGTGACCACGCTCCGCGTCGCGATGGGCGCCGTCGAGCGGGCACTGGCGGTGCTCAAGGAGCAGGGCACGGCAGAGCCCCTGCTCGACGAGATGCAGAGCCGCAAGGGCCTGTACGAACTGCTCGGCTACACGCCCGGGACGCCTTGGAAGTTCCCGGTGCGCTGAGACGGGTTACCGCTTCTTCCCGTTAGTCTTTGCTTTGGCCTTAGCGCCGCCGCCGACCTTCTCCGCGGAGGTCGGCACGACGCCCTGAAGCTCGGCCTTGACCATCGCGTTGGCCTTGCTGTCGGCCTCGATGGTCAGGACGGTGTCGGTCCCGTCGTCACGCTTGACGCCCTTGACGGTGTACGCGCCGGGGCCGTCTGCTACGGGGTCTGCGCTCGGCGCTGTCGAGCCCTTGTCGGCGTAGAGCGTCTGCGCCTCGGTGTGC
>SLFH01000125.1 GCA_007124345.1 Phycisphaerales bacterium
GTGCCCTGCCCCTCGGGCGATGTAACAACGAGAAATAATCGAGCGGGCTAAGCATGTAGAACCAGGATCAGATGGTTTGCGGACGCGGGTTCGACTCCCGCCGCCTCCACCAGATCCCCGAAGAAAGAGCCGGCCCCCAAGCCGGCTTTTTTCTTTTCGCACTCTGCAAATGCGGCGAGAGTCGAACATCAAGTGAGGCTTGACTCCAACACGTTTGCAATTTATATTAGGTTATTCTTATATTTGTGGCCGGTTGAATCCAAAGATGCCAAAGCCCGATGTCAAAGTCTTTCGCCACGAACCCAGTGGCACCTTCAGTTACGTGGTGCGTGATCCAACCAGCCAGAGCGCCGCGATTATCGACCCGGTGGCGGATTTCGAATATCGGGCCGGACGCATCAGCCATGGCAGTGCCGGCGAGATCCTCGACTACTGCAGGTCCAGAAACCTTCAGATCGAATGGATACTGGAGACGCACGCCCATGCCGACCATCTTTCCGACGCCCCGTGGCTGGCCGCGCAGCTTGGCGGCGTGCCGGTTGCCATCGGCCGTGGCATTGCCGAGGTTCAGGCTCGCTTCAAGCTGGTCTTCAACCTGCCAGACTCATTCAAGACCGACGGCAGCCAGTTTGACCACCTGTTCGAGACCGGGGAGCGCTTCAGTATCGGCACCCTGGAAGGGCGGGTGATCGCCACCCCGGGGCACACTTCCGACAGCAACGCGTTTCTCATCGGTGATGCGGTTTTCGTTGGAGACACTTTGTTTGCACCCGACTACGGCACGGCCCGCTGCGACTTTCCCGGCGGTGATGCCGGGGTGCTGTACGACTCCATCCAGAAACTCTACGAACTGCCTGACGCCACGCGCGTGTTTCTCTGCCACGACTACCCTCCGGCCGATCGTGAACCCATCTTCGAGACCACCATCGGCGAGCAGAAGCGACACAACAAACATGTACGCGCCGACACCGAGCGCAAGGATTTTGTCAGCATGCGCAACAAGCGCGACGCCAGCCTGCCCCTGCCCGATCTGATCATTCCCTCGGTGCAGGTCAACATCAACACCGGCAAGCCGATGCCGGCAGAGGCCAATGGCACCCAATACATCAAAGTGCCGCTCAACATCTTTCCGGGCGATCCGGACGGACAAGAGCAGGGAGGCCAGGGATGATCGACTGGAGTGCTTTCACCCCCACTCATGCCCTTGCCGGCGGCGCGCTGATTGGCCTGGCGGCCATGGTGCTGTGGCTGGGTTCGGGCCGGATTGCCGGTATCAGCGGCATCGTCGGTGGCCTGCTGGGTCCGGGCAGCGACGACGATCGCGCCTGGCGCTGGTTGTTTGTCGGCGGCTTGATCGGCGGTGCGGCAATCGCCCATCTTGTCAGTGGTGGCCTGTTCGAACCCCGCCAGGACTACAGCTGGTGGCTTCTGCTGCCGGGTGCCTTCCTGGTCGGCCTGGGCACTCGCATGGCTCGGGCTGCACCAGCGGCCACGGCGTCTGCGGCATCTCGCGTCTTTCGATTCGTGGCGTCACAGCCACCATCACATTCATCGCCACGGCCATGGCCACGGTGTTCATCCTGCGCCATCTGATCGGAGTCAGCACATGAAACCTGCGATTGCATTGCTTGGCGGTCTGCTGTTCGGCGCCGGCCTGTATGTCTCGATGATGGCCAACCCGGAAAAAGTACTGGCCTTTCTTGACATCGCCGGGGCCTGGGATCCCAGCCTGCTGCTGGTCATGGTCGCCGCAGTCGCTGTGGCCGCAATCGGATTCGCCGTCTCGCGCTATCGCCAACACGCCATTGACGGCTCGGAGTTTGCCTGGCCCACGGCCAGCCAGCTCGACACCCGCCTGATCGGTGGGGCCGCACTGTTCGGCATCGGCTGGGGCCTGACCGGCTACTGCCCCGGGCCGGGATTTGCCGCCCTGGTTGTCAATCCGATCGAAGCGTTCCCCTACCTGGCCGCCATGATTGCCGGCATGCTGACCTGGCAAGTGGCCGGACGCCGCCGTTCGAGCGCGAGTGCCTGACAATCAAATTGACCGTATCCAGATCCTGACCAGCCAGAGTTCACCCAGAAGCAATGCTGACGGAATGTTCAAGCTCTGCCTGGCAGCTCGGGGCGAATGGGCTTCTGAACGATGACGGAAGTTTGACGGTCCGGACGATTTACGATAATGTTCGTATTTTATACGAGTGTTCCGGGGTCTACTGTGGGTATAGGAAAACATTCAGTCCTCAATCAACCGCGATCCTGGCCGGCGCCGGTGCTGGCAATCGTACTGGCAGCCCTGTCCACCACCGCCTGGTCCGAATTCAATCCCGAGGCACTATCGCCGGCCGAAGCCAAAGCGCTGCAGGCTGCCGAGCAGGCACTGTTCGAAATGGTCCGACCCGGTACGACCGAGTTGATTTGTCCGCCGGAAACCGATGCCGAACGCTACGTCGTCAAGCGCCACAAGCGGTTGGTAGAGCAGTTGACTCGTGCACCAGTCGTTCGCGAGTTTGCCGACGGAACGGTGGTGATCGACTACCCCGATGGAGCCGGCACCGCGGTCGAACCGGCTTTCGATGATGACGGGCAGCCGATATTGCAGTGTGCCAGCCCGCTTAAAATGATTGGCCTGTCACCGCACGACTTTAACGCCCCGCATCTCAAGCCTGTCCAGGCCGCCGCCAAGGCACCGGCCGACGGCCTGCCGACCGGTGCCTTGCATTCGTCGAGCCCCGCAACGGACCCACGGCCGATTCTTCAGGCCGTCTACACCGATCCGCCGGGCTACGGCTTCAATGACGAACGTCCTGTTGACCCGGTTCCGGGCAATCCGCACACGACGCTGGGCGCACAACGTCGCGCTGTATTGGAAGCGGCACTGGACATCTGGTCGACGTTTCTCGACAGCAAAACCACGATACGCGTCAACGCCTTCTTCGAGGACCTGGGCTGTGATGGCCCGCTGGGTGCGGGAGGTGCCTCAGGGGCCTTCAATTTTCCCAACGCCCCGGAACCCGATATCCAGTTCCCGGTCTCCCTGGCCAGCGCCCTTTCCGGCCAACAACTGGGAACGACGGCAGAAATGCGCATTCGTTTCAATTCCCGCCGCGGCGGGCCCGATTGCCCTACGTACCAGTTCACATACGGCCTGGGCAATATTGCAGGAGAGACAGGAGGCTATCCGTTTCTGCCAATTGTACTGCACGAAATCGGCCACGGCCTCGGCATTCAGCTCTATGCAAACCGGCAAACCGGTGAGTATTGGGGCAACCCACCACTACCGGATGGGGCCTCCAGGTTTATCTACAACACCACCCTGGAGAAGAACTGGCGTGAAATGAACAAGGCCGAACGCGTGTCCTCGGCGCAAGCGGGCGCCGGCGTGGTTTGGTCTGGTCCGCGCGCCAGTCGTAGCGTTGCCGAGATCCTCAGGCCGCCAGGAAGATTGCTGCTGGACGATGGCGATGAGGAGCCGGTCCATTTTCCGGCCTACCTCCAGGGCTACCCGCCCTTCCTCCCCGACACTCGCCTGGCCGCCCCGGCCCGGGTATTCGATCGGGCCTGCGAACCGTTGTCAGCGAACGATGAGGTCGAAGGGACAATCCTGATCGTCAATCCCGGCGGCTGTCCGGCGAGCAGGCAGTGGCGACATGCCCACGAGGCCGGTGCGGCCGCCCTGGTGTTTGCAGGTGACGCGATCGCCGCGCCGTTTGGACTGCATGTTGACTCGGCGCTCCCAACTCCGCTCTGGTCGATCAGAACAGCCGTGCGCGACCGGATCGAGGCGGCGCTTCCGACCGACATCGTCCTGACTTTTCATGACCTGCCGCCGCTGGGAACCCGCCAGGGCATGCCCCTAATGCACCCGACACTGTCGCACTTCAGCGGCGGTATGACGCCGAGGTCCGTGATGTCATCTCCTATGAACCTTCGAAGAGGAGTTGGGCTTCTGGATCTGGCGCCCGGATTGCTTTACGACCTGGGTTGGCCGGATGCAAGCGCCAGGCAGGCACAGTTTTCCGGTTCCTGGTACAACCCCGAGCAGGACGGCTCCGGATGCCAGCTGACCCTGGAAGGGGACGACGCCACCTGGATACTGACCTGTTACCTGTACGATCAGGGCGAACAGATGTGGCTGATCGGCACCGGCCAGCGTGACGGTGCGCTGCTCGACATCGATGATGTCCACATCACCTCCGGCGCCGATTACGGTGACCACTTCGATACCGATCAGGTCGAAGTGAGCCCATGGGGCCGCATCAGGGTGCATTTCATCGACTGCAACAGTGCGCTGTTCGATTTTCAGCCTGATCCAGGCAGCTACCGCCGCTTCAAGGCACAGATGACCCGCATCGTGCCGGCCGACTGCAGACTGCGCGCAGTCGACCAGCCCGTTCGCGCCTTCAGCGGCAACTACTACGACCCCGAGCGTGCCGGAGAGGGCATACAGGTCACCCGCGAGGCCGATGGTGAAACCGCGGTCGTGACCTGGTACAGCTACGTCGACGGCCGCCAGCTCTGGGCGGTGGGCAGTGGCCACTGGAACGATTCCGGGATAGTGATCGATGAACTGATCACGACCCGCGGGGGGCAGTATGGTGACGGCTTTCGCCCCGAACAGGTCGATCGCCTGCACTTCGGCCGGTTGGAACTCGAGACGATCGATTGCAACAGCGTTCGAGTGCTGATTGAAGCGGAGTTCGATGGTCTTGACGACAGCGACCGAATTCTCACCCGAATCGTACCGGCCGACAACTGCTGACTGCATTCAAGTCGAGGAAATTACTGGAACCTGTCTGGAACTCCAAACCTGTCCCGCAAATGCATGGACAAAATGCATTATCATCGGGTTGCAATTCTGGCTCAGGGGGATGAATGTCCCCTTAGAAAAATCAGAAACTCTTGACTCGCGGGACACAATGGCGGACAGGGAGCTGGACAAGCAGGAATTCACGGCACTTGCCGACACGATTCCGGTGACGGTGTGGACCGCCTCGGCCGACGGAACCGTCGACTACCTGAGTACGGATTTCTACCGGTTCACCGGCATCGACCCGCACATTTCCTCGAACGAAGCCTGGCTGAATGCCATGCATCCCGACGATCGCGAGCGCAGTTGCGAGATCTGGGAGCGCTGCGTTGCCGAGGAGACGGACTACCGTAACGAGTTTCGCGTACTCCGGCAGGATAGCGGCGAATATCACTGGTTCATGGCCTGCGCCGCGCCCCATCGGGACAAGACCGGCACGCTGGTCCGATGGTACGGAACCGCCATCGATATTCATGACCGCAAGATGGCCGAGCAGGACCTGCGCCAGGTCCAGGAACGGAGCCGCATGTTGCTGCAGTCTTCGCCGCTGGGCATCCACGGGATCGACCGCAGCGGCCATGTCATCTTCCAGAACCGTGCAGCACTGGATATCCTCGGTTACTCGGATGAGGAAATTCTCGGCCGCCATTCCCACAGCACGATTCACCACCACCGTGCCGATGGCAGCGATTACCCGATGGAGGAGTGCCCCATATTCCAGACGCTGGCCGACGGCCAGCCGCGATCATGCGACACCGAGGTGTTTTTCCGCAAGGACGGCACAGCAGTGCCGGTCACCTACATGATCGCTGCCATGACCGATCCGGAAACCGGTGAATTCAGCGGCGTGGTCATCAACTTCCGCGACATTACCAAAGAGCTCCGAAGGCAGCGTTTCCTGACCCTGGAGGCCGAGGTGCTCGACGCCATCACCGCGGGCCAATCACTGAAAGACATTCTCGACCTGACCACCCGCTCGGTCGAGGAGATCCTGCCCGGCGCCCTGGCCTCCATCCTGATGGTCGACGAGGGTCGGGTTCGCCACGGCGCCGCTCCCAGCCTGCCCGACGAGTTCGCCGAGGCCATCGACGGTGAACCCATCGGCCCCAAAGCCGGCTCCTGCGGCACCGCTGCCTGGCGTGGCGAGCCGGTGATCTCGGAAGACATCGCCACCGATCCGCTGTGGGCCGATTACAAGCACCTCGCGCTCGCCATCGGCCTGGCCGCCTGCTGGTCGGTGCCGATAAAAGACTCCGACAATTCAGTCAAGGCCACTTTCGCGATTTACTACCGCGAACCGCGTGCACCGGACGACGATGACCTGGCCTTCATCCACCACATCGCGCGTTTTGTCGGCGTCGCCATGCAGCGCGCGCGCCACGCCGAACAATTGCGCGAGAGCGAGGAGCGCTTCCGCCTGATCAGCCGAACCACCGGCGATGTGCTGTGGGACTGGGACCTCGCTGTCGACGAAATCTGGTGGAGCGAAGGCATGTCGACACGTTTCGGGCACGATCCGGAGCAATTGCCCGACGGCATCGCCGCGTGGAAAGCCCTGCTCCATCCCGGAGACGCCGACCGCGTCCTGGAGAGCGTGGAAAGTGTCGTGAACAACGGCGCCGATACCTGGAGCGAGGAATATCGCTTCGCCCGCGGCGACGGCAGTTACGCCCAGGTATCGGACAGTGGTTATGTCATCAAGAACAGTCGGGGCAAAGCTTTGCGCATGGTCGGCTCCATGCTCGACGTGACCGAGGTACGGGCGCTGGAAGAGCAACTGCACCAGGCGCAGCGCCTGGAGTCCATCGGCCATCTGACCGGCGGCATTGCCCACGACTTCAACAACCTGCTGACGGTAATTCAGGGCAGCGCTGAACTGCTCGAGGAAGAGTGCGCCGGCGACGACTCGACTGCCAGCCTGGCCGGAATGATCCGCGATGCCGCCAGCCGGGGCGCCGATCTGACCAGCCGTCTGCTGGCGTTTGCCCGCAAGCAGGCACTGGAACCCAGGCCGGTGGACGCCAATCAGCTGATCGCCGACCTGGAAAGCATGCTGCAACGGACCCTGCGCGCGAACATCGAGTTGGAAATCGTTCGAAGCGGCGGCCTGTGGCCGGCACTGGTGGATCCCGTCCAGTTGGAGAACGCCCTGCTCAACCTGGCGCTCAATGCCCGAGACGCCATGCCCGACGGCGGCCGATTGACCATCGAAACCGCCAATGCGGCGCTGGATGACGACTACAGTGCGCGCAGCGTGGATGTGTCCCCGGGACAGTACGTCATGGTGGCGGTCACCGATACCGGCACAGGCATGGACCGCGAGACACTCGACCAGGCGTTCGAGCCGTTTTTCACTACCAAGCCCAAGGAACGCGGCACCGGTCTGGGTCTGAGCATGGTCTGGGGTTTTGCCAAGCAGTCCAACGGCCATGTACGCATCTACTCCGAGCCGGATCAGGGCACCACGGTGCGCATGTACTTGCCCCGCACCGAATCCACGGTGGCGGCTACCGAACAGTCTGATGTCGAACCCAGGCCGGCGATGCGCACCGGCTCCGAACGCATCCTGCTGGTCGAGGACAACGACCTGGTACGCGCCCACATGGAAAACAGCCTGCGCAAGCTCGGCTACCGGGTCGAAAGCGCCGCCAACGGCCCTGACGCGGTCAAACTGCTGGAAGGCGACAGCAAGTTCGATCTGCTGTTTACCGACGTGGTCATGCCCGGCGGCATGAATGGCCGCAAACTGGCCGAGCGGGCCCGGGAACTCAGACCCGGCCTGCCGGTGCTGTATGCCTCCGGCTACACGCAAAACGCCATCGTGCACCAGGGCCGGCTGGATCCCGGCGTACACTTGCTGCAAAAGCCGTTCCGATTGGAAGAAATGGCCGCCCAGGTCCGCAAGGTCCTGAACGAAGGCAAGAAGAAACCCTGATCAGGACAATTCCCGCGACGGGCAACGACAGGCTGGTATCATCGCTCGCTGTTAATGCCCGACCAGGCGCGCAGGGAGCATGCCATCATGATTTTATCCTCCAGTATCCCTTCCATCCTGATCCCGGGCGATAGAATCTCGCGCATGGTGGCGGCCGGCCTGGTCATGGCCTGTCTGGCCCTGGCCGCTCCATCCGTCAACGCCACCCAGGTCCTGCTCGCGCCCGGGGTCACCAGCGAAGGAGGCGGCACGGCGAGTCTCGGCATCGGCCGGAACTGGAACCTGCGCTGGTTCGAAAGCAATACCGGGTACCTGGGGGGCTACTGGCATGCCGGCTACACCTGGTGGGAAGGCGGACAGGCCGGCGATGCGGCTCACTCGGTATCCTTCTCGCCCGTCCTGGTCTACACCTTCAATGCCGAAAACTGGCGACCGTTTGTCGAGTTCGGCATCGGTGCCGCCCTGTTTTCGCGCCAAATGGTGGGCGACAAGAACCTCGGATCATCGGCGCACTTCGAGGATCGATTCGGCGCCGGATTGCGTCTTGGAGAGCGCAGCACGCTGATGTTCCGAGTCATCCATTACTCGAATGCCGGCCTGGCATCACCCAACCAGGGCATCGAATCCTGGTCCCTGGTCTTTGGTCGCCGGTTCTGACTCGCCGTCATGCACTGTCCCGTCTGCCTCGATCGCTCACCGGTCGAGTTATTGACCGTCGATGCACTGGCCTACTGGCGTTGTGAAAGCTGCCAGGCACGTTTTCTCGACCCCGGCCAGTTGCCCGACCGGGCTGCCGAAAAACGGGAATACGACCGTCACGAGAACGACACGGACGACCCGGGCTACCGCCAGTTCCTCGGTCAA
>SLFH01000185.1 GCA_007124345.1 Phycisphaerales bacterium
ATCAGGGCGATCGTCGCGAAGACGCCGGCGCCGGCGACGGCGTATCGCCGGTTGCGCTGCTGCTTGCGCGCGTTGGTCGCGGCGGTGACCAGCCCCTTCTCGCGGAAGACCTTGCTCATGAACAGGTCGCGCAGGAAGAGGGAGGTGTTGCGCGAGAAGCCGGCCCCCTCGGGCAGGCTCTTAACATCCACGCCGAGCGCCTCGGCCAGCTCCGCGTCCAGCTCCGCCCCCTTCTGCATCGAGCTGGTGAAGTAGATCCCCCGCAGGAAGAGCGGCTTGGTCGACCACTCGCCGGCGACGAAGACCGTCTCCATGTACAGCTTCAGACGCGAGGAGATCTTCAGGATGCTGTCGGGGAAGGAGTAGAGCGCGTCGACCTGGTCGATGCGGCGCCCGCCCATCTCGTGCTCGGTGTGCACCGGGTCCATCAGCAGCGACATGCGCCGCTCGCGTAGGCGATCGGCGACCTCGCGAAGGTGCTCCTCGACCTGCTCGGGCCGGAACGGGGCGTCGAGGTCGGCGGGGTTGGACCAGCCGAGGATCTGCTGCTGGAGGGTGGGGTCGTCGAGGTCGGCGAAGAACTCGCGGAACCCGTTGATCAGGTCGCACTTGGTGATGACAACGAACGCGGGGAAGCGGACGCCGAGCGAACGCTGGATGCCGTCGAGCTGCTCGGCGATCCGGCCCGCCTTGTACATGATGTCGTCGGACGAGTCGGCGATGAGGCTGTCGGCGGGGATGACCAGGAGGAGCCCGTTGATCGGGCAGTTGGGCCTGGCGGTCCGCATGAGCTTGAGGAACTCTTTCCACTCGCTGCTCTTGCCCGCCTCGACCTCCTCGAACATGAGCCGCCCTGCGGTGTCGAGCACCACGGCGTGGTTGGTGAACCACCAGTTCATGTTCAGCGTGCCGCCGGCGCCCTGGAGCTGGTCCTGCAGGCCGGGGGGGAAGCTGACCTTGCAGTGGCGGATCGCCTCGGTCTTGCCCGAGCCGGGCTCGCCGACGAGGAGGTACCACGGCATCGAGTAGAGGTCCTTGCCGTGCTCCTTGAAGGTCGAGACTCCTTCCTCGAATTTTCTGCGGAGGTCGTCGAGTCGCGCCCTGCGCGTCGCGTCGGTGACGCCCTGGGGCGTGGCGCCGCTATTTTCTGCGAGCTGTCGTTCGAACGGCTTGGCCCGGCCCTTGTCGCGCCACTTGAGGAAAGCGCGGTACAGCAGCAGCACGAGCCCGGAGAGGGCGATCGCGAGGATCAGCAGCCAGAAATACTCGCGGGGCACCACCATGAACAGCGACGCCATCACGCCCGCCCCGCCAGCGATCGCCAGGCCCGCTTTGGCCGGCGCCGGAAGATTCATGAAGCTCTGAAGCATTCGCTCCGTCCTCCGGGAAAAGGGGTCAGTCGGTGATCGTGTCCAGCGAAGCGCGCATGTCGCGCGAGCCGTCGAGGTACAGGTACGACCCACCGGCGATCAGCACCGCCACCAGCACCACCAGCACGAGCACGATGCCCATCAGGCTCCGACCGGGGGGCTGGATCAGGTCGCTGGTGTCGACATGCTCGTACGCCTCGGGGCAGATCTTGCCCGCCTCGGCGTTGCGGGCGCCGGGGCGGATCCTCGCCGACATCTCGAGCATCTTTTTGCGCAGGAACTCGGGCTGGCCGGTGTAGAACCCGGTGAACCCGAGCCCGACCATGACATAGAAGACCTCGAGGCGTTCCTTGGCCGCGGCGCTCTGGTCGGCCAGCGTCTCTTCGAGCTCGTCCCAGAAGGCCTCGTCGCCGCCGAAGAGGTTCTCGTCGGCCGCCATCTCGTTCCAGTCGCGGGCGAACTCCAGCTCGCTCTCTTTGATCATGAAGTCGACAAAGTAGATCAGCGGGATCCGGATCTTCTCGTACTGCTCACCCAGCCCGGCCGAGGCGGCGCGGGAGGCGATCTCCTTGAAGAGCTGCTCGACCTCGCCGCGGACCTGGTGCACCTCCAGGCTCACGCCCTTGCGCGCCGAGCGGTTCAGCCGGCAGATGTACTGGAGCAGGGGCTCGCACGCTTCGAGCAGGTTCATACCGGTTCACTCCGCCTGTTCAGTTCGGCACCGTCATATAGATCGCCACGCTCTCGAAACGCCCCTGGTCGGACCCCGGGAACTTCAGGGCCACCTGCTTCTCCTGCATGATGCGGTCCCAGGCCCGCTGGCTCTGGGCCCGCTCGATGCGGAAGTAGTTCAGCCCGACCGGGGAGGGGAGCTGCGCCGGGGCGTGGCGCTCTTCTTTCAGCCTGACGCCGTAGAGCCGCGTGTTTGCAAGGCTCTTTGGGATCAGCTTGAACTCGTTGGGATTCTCCACCAACTCGGCGAGCTGTCGTGGGTCTTCGTTGGTCTTGACGCCCAGGAAATACTCGTTGGGTCGAGTCGCGTGCTCGTCGGTCAGGTCGCAGACGAGCAGGTCGCCCTCCTTGCGCATCTGGACCATCAGGTAGGAGCCCTTGTCCTGCACCTTCAGGAAGGCGCGGATCTTGGCAGTCAGATCGAGGAAGGCGGGCGCGGGGTTGTCGTGGTCGTAGGCGGGGACCTCCCAGGGGTCCTTGTCTGGAAACAGCGCCGCCAGCCCGCTCAGGCAGTCACGCATCTCCAGATAGACCTCGAAGGGGCTGATCGCGCGCGAGGCCTGCACCAGAGCCGGCAGCCTGGCCGCCGCACGGTTCAGCGTCAAAAGCTTGAGCATCGACTGGATCTGGATCCCCTTGATCGTCTCGACATTGAAGCCGCCCCGTGTCATCTGGTTGACCAGCTCGCGCCGGGTCGCCTCGATCTGGTTGCCCAGCTCGAGCACCTCCTGCCTCAGCCGGCCCGAGCCCTCAAGCACCAGGCAGGCGGGCACGAACTCGGGGTCCATGCGGGGCACGCCCGAGTCCTCACCCGTCGCGTGGGCGACGCGCAGCAGGGGCAGCACCTCCATGTCCGTCCGATCGTCGCGGTCGAGCATCAGGCGGGCGTTGAGCTTGCGGTACATCACCGGCTGGGCGTTCTCGCCCGTGTTCTCATCGGCCTCGTCGCGCTCGAAGACGCGGTACATCCTCTTGGTCCGCCAGTCGGCGTTCTCGCCCAACTCGATCGTGTTCGCCCTGCCCGGGTAGTGCAGCGGGACGCCCAGCGAGACGGTGAAAGGCCGCGTGCTCGCGTTGAACTCCCCCTCGATGTCCATCGCCGGCAGGTCCGCCGCATCGGGATAGTCCAGCACCACCCCAGAGGGCATCACCACCAGCAGGCGGTCGAAGCGGACCCGCATGTTGTCCAGCCCGTCGCGGGAGAGCTTCGCCTCCGCGACCCCGTACGGGTACGGCCGCGCCAGCGCACGGTCCAGCGACGCTCGGTCGATGGACGACCGCTGCATCGCCTGGAGGTGGTGCGGCTGAAGAAACAGCCCTTCGTGCCAGTGGACCTGCGCCGTCATGCCTGCCTGCTTCCCCGTCGGGCGCCGCGCCCGCTCGACTGTGAACCTACCGCGCCCGGCCGATCAACGCCATGATCGAATCCGACAACGCCTCACGCACCTCTTTCTCGAACACCGGCTGATCGAGGATCGCCGCCAGCTCGCGGTACTTCCGCCAGTAGGCGACCTCCCACGACTCCCACGCCTTCTTGCCCTCGTCCTTGGCCGCCGCCATCACACCCTCGGGCGCAAGCGTCTGCACCCGGTTGTGCACGAGGTTCGCCGTCCCGCTCATCGCCCCGATGATGCCGACGGTCAGCTGGCGGAGGCGTTCGAGATCCTGGCGGACCTCGTTGAGCGAGACCTCCCCGCTCCCGCCGCTGAACCGGCCGATCGTCGTGCCGAGCGGGGTGCCCCGTTTGAGGGACGAGCGGGGCGAGATCTCCTGCCACGCCCGCCAGACCAGTTTCTCGACGCTGGTGACAAACTCCGCCATCGCCCCCGAGAGCTCCAGCAGGTGACCCGGGTCGATGTGCTCGCTCCCGTCGGGCGCCGCCTTGCGGAACCGCGTGACCGCGTCGGCCGGCCAATCCCCCGGCCCCCCCGAGACCATCCCCGCCGCGATCAGCTTCCGACGGATCGTCTCCTTCTGCTCCTCGTCCATCCGGTCGAGCGTCCCCAGCAGCTTGTCGAGCAGCCAGGATGGGTCGTTCAATTCCCGCTGGTCGGCCTGCGATCTGGCCGGACTGGCCGCTGCTGGCGCCGAGGCCATCGAGCCGTCCCCGTCCCAGGACGGAAACCTCGACGAGAGCCTGCGGAGAAACTCGTCGCGGTCGCCCGGGGCGAGATCGCCGAGCTGGCGCTCGACCTCGTCGGTCAGGGCCTCCTCGCGGAGGGCCGCGTCGGCGTCGGCCAGATCCGTCTGCACCGCCCGCAGACGGTTGGCGGCTTCCTCGACTCGGGCCTGAAGATCCGGATGGCCGCTCACTGGTGTTCCGCCTCCTCTTTCTCGCGATCGCTCAACCGGCATGATAAGGCCGCGGGGACCAGACCGAAACCCGGAGCACGCCCTGCGTCCGATCACGACCGCCGCGGCGTTCGGGTTCTAACGCCTCGGCAAGGCGGACGGGCTGCAACGGGGCGGCCCCATTCCCAACCGCCAACGCCCGGACGGACGCCGACAGATCCCCCCGCCCGCGGACGATACCCCCTCCAGCCGGAACCGAACCCTCCGCGCCAGGAGCACTCACCATGAAGCGCGCCCGCACAAGCCTCACCCTCGCCCTTCTCACCGCCGCCGCCCTCGGCGCCGGATGCAGCTATAGCAACGAGAGAGCCGCCGACGACGGTTTCTACTACTACGCCGGCGGCGCCGGCGACGGCTTCGTCCGCCACAATGTCGGCTTCGGCGACGCCCTCGGCGCAGCCCTCTGGGGGACCGACATCACCATCGCCAAGGCCCACCAGTTCGGCGACACGGAGTTCGCCTCGGTCGACTACGGCTTCGAGGACTGAACCCCGGCCTCCCGCCGGCGCTCACCCCCCGAACGAGAACACCGCCTGATCGACCAGCCTCGCGAGGCGGTCGGCCGGGCTTTGTTCCTGCGCGCCGGCCTCGGCGGCAAACGCCAGACGGAAACCCACATCGGCGTAGGGCACGCGCCGTTGGAAGCGCAGCAGGCCGTAGGGCGTCTCGCTGTCGACCTGCGAGGGCGAGAGGGCCGAGGCGCCAATCACGCCGTGCTCCTCCGGCAGGCTCGTCGCGACAACGAACTCGGCCACATTGCCTACGAGGTGGATAAACCGCTCCCCGCGTCCGGACCTGCCGACACGCTCGAACCAGACCGACCCGTCGTCGTCGCGCACCGCCGGTGAGGCGTCGGGGCCGACAGGCACCCGCGTCCGGGGCGGGGTGAAGATCCCGTTGTCGGGGTAGGGCGCCTGGACCTCGTCGAACGCCCGCTGGGCGTCGAGCTGGCGGACCCATTCGTGCTGGCGGAGCCACGCCGCGTCGCGGAGGTTCCCGCTCAGCGCGCCCTGCTGACGCTCGAAGTCGACCGCGGCCCGCCACTCCTCTTCGGTCGGCAGGCGGCAGCCCATCAACTCCACAAACCGATCCGCCGCCACCACAGAGACCATGTGCATCGGGTGGTCGAGCGTCGGGTTCTCCGGGCGCTGGCCCCTGGGGTAGAACTCGATGTCGCGGAAGTGCGGCTCAAAGTCCGGCATCCAGCTCGAAGTCGGCGTCAGCTCGCGGGTGACCGGGTCGTAGCGGTACGAGAGCAGCCTGGCGTTCTGCCCGCCCACCGAGCGGTTCCGCTGCAGATCGATCGGGTTGTCCTGCCACTGCTCGGTGACCTGCTCCCACGCCCCCGCCCGAGCAACGACCTCTGAAAACAGCCCGATCGAGACCTCTTCGCGCGAGAGGTAGAGCGCCCCCTCGCCCTCGCTCAACCCCGGCACTCGCGCAAACTCCACCGCTCTGCCCCAAGGGCTGACATAGCGCACGATCCCGTCGCCGACAGGCTCGGGCGTCCACCCGTGCAGCCCCGGGCCCACCAGCGTGAAGTCCGTCCCGCTCGACGCTTCGCCCTCGGCGACGCGGACCATCTCCGCGATGTACTCCCGCTGCGGCTCTCGGAGATCGAGCCCCTCGACGCTCGCCACGAACGCGCCCGCACGCTCGCGCACCCACGCCTCGTCGGGTGACTCGGCCCGCTGTCGCCACGACTCTTCCAGACGCAACAGCTCGATGTTGTACCGCACGGGATCGGGGAGGTCCGCCCCGTCTGGCTCGACATCCAGGCGCCCGGCCAGGCGCAGGCTATCGGCCAGCTCGCGCCTGTTCGAGACCGCGGCGACCGCGCCCTTCCACCTCGTTCGCCCGATCGTCGCCAGCTCCGACGCCAGCGCCTCGCCCGCCTCGCCGTTGTCGATCAAGTCGATCGCCTGGCGCAGGTCCGCCAGCGCCTCGGCCTCGGCGCCGAGCGTCGCAGAACGAGCGGGCAGCGTCGAGAGCCGGCGCCAGGACGCCATCGCCAAGGGCACATCCGATGTGTTCGAAGCGCCCTCGAGCAAACGGGCGTGATCGTCGAGCGCCGAGACCGCCACGAGCTTCTCGACCCGCGCCGCCAGCGGCTGGAGCACCGGCCCGAGCTCCCGCAGTTCCTCGGCAGAACGCATCTCGCCGAACCGGACGAGCGCCGATGACGCCGGCTCTCGGTCGAGCGGAGCGGCGCTGTCGAGGATCGCTTCGAGCCGGGCCGATGTCGCAACGGCGCTGCGGAGCCGCTCCGCTTCGGCGCGGGCGCGAGTAAACGCCTCCAGCGACCGGACATCCCCCTCGCTCAGCGCGGGCACGCCCTCACCACGGGCGACGCGATCGGCGACGCCGGCCGCGCCGACCATCGCTCCCGCGGTGCGTTCGACCCTCGACCGGACAAGCTCGCCCCACGCGCTCTCATCGAACCGCGACGGACGCTCTGAAAGTCGCGGGGCCGTCTCGCGCGCAAGCGTGTCGATCCGGCGAAGCAACTCGTCGAGCCGGTTCGCCTCGCTCTGCAGAGCCGCGGCGTTGCCGTCGCTGCGATACCGGTCGATGATCCCGTCCCTGGCGGTCGCAAACGCTTCGTTGACCGCCCCGGACTCGACGCCCGCAACGCTCGTACGTCCGCGCAGATCGGCGATGATCGCTTCGGCGTCGATCGTGCTCCGCATCAGGTCGCGCTCGATCACCGCGACCTGCTGCACCACGCCGTCAAGGTCCGTCCGCACACGGTCGAACAGCTCGCGCAGCTCGGCAAGCTCACTCTGGCGGACCTCGCCGCCCCTCGGCGCCAGCTCCGCCCTGCGTCCTTCGAGCTCGTCGACGCGCCGGGAAATGGCGCCGAGCTGCTCGAAATAGTCGCGTCTCTGCTCGCTGTCGAGCTCGCCCGCCGCCAGCTCGCTCTCGTCGCCGAGCGCAAGCTCATCGCCGACGGTCCGCAGGAGCGTGCGCGCGCGCTCGATCTGCGCCTCGCTCTGGGCGAGCCACTCGGCCCGCACCGGGCTGGGCACGAGCGGATCCACCGGCGGCTCGTAGCGCTCGTACTCGACGAGATAGCCGCGCAGCGCCCGCTCCCAGATCTCCGGATCGGTCTCGCCCCCGTCTTGCAGTGACGCGAGCTGGCGCCCGAACCTACTGGTCTCGACGAACTGTTCTGGCACGCGCCCCTCGAAGCGTGACTCGATCTGCTCGGCCAGACGCGTCACGACGCCGGCCTGGCGTTCGAGCAGTTCCGCGAGGTCCTCGAGCCTCGGAGGGCCCGACCCCTCCAGCCGCTCGTCGGCAAGACGGGCCATCGTCATCGCGACGCCGATCCGCTCATCGCCCGAGGCCTCCAGCCTGGCGGTGGCGGAGGTCAGCCGGTCCAGAGCCGCCTCGGCCCTCGGCGCAAACTCGGCGGCGCGGACCAACGCGAGGATCGCGACGGCACGCTCGCCGGACCCCGACCTGCGCGCCGACGCCTCGCGCAGCCAGCCGTCGACAACCATCGAGCTGGCGTCCAGCCCCGAATCGCGGAGTCGATCGGCCAGGCGGTCGACCGACCGTCTGGCCTCCCAGTCGTTAGAACCGAACACTTCGGGGTACGCCTCGAGCCTGGCGAGCGCCTCGGCCATCTTTCGGACGCCCTCGGAAGTCCTCGCCTCGTCGGGGATCGGGTCTTCCGGGCGGACCGTCGGACGCCTCGAACCCCGTCCGCCGCGGACGATGTGGGGCGAGAGCGCTCCGTCGTTCTCATCGAGGTCGGCCAGCACGCGCTGGGCGAGGAACGGATCTGACGCGACGAGCTCCCGCTCTCGAAGCAGCAGAAGCGCCACCTCTCGGAACTCCGCGTGCGCCTCGCACCACTGCGCCCACCGCTCCTCGCTGAATCGAACCTCCGCCTCGCCCGGGACGATGGGCTCGCCCTCCTCGCCCTCTTCTCCTCCGAACATCTGCGAGATCAGCACGAACCCGCCGACACCGACGATCGTGAGCGCCGCGGCGGTCGCGCCCAGCGGGACCAGCGGC
>SLFH01000200.1 GCA_007124345.1 Phycisphaerales bacterium
GTTTCCTCCGGTGCGGGCTCAAAGCGTCGGCGATTGTATGGGGCCGATGGGCCCCGCCCTACGGCGTGTGTTCGCTGGGGGATGGTTTCGGCTTCCCCACACCCCACGCCTATCTCCCCACACCCCGGTTCGCATAGCGGCACTTACGCATCCCGATGTACGCCAGCGTCTCGAACCAGAGCAGGGCGGCCCCGGCGCCGAAGGCCAGCCCCAGGGCGTCGGCGCCCCATGTCGACGGCGGGCGCCCGGTGTAGTTGGGCGCCAGCCGCGTCGCCAGCCCGACGGGCCAGTAGAGCACCAGCCAGAGGGCGACGGTGACGAACGCGCCGAGGATCGCCCCGAGCGCCCAGCCGACCGCGGCGTGGGCGCAGACGCTCCGTGCGATCGCCGGGGTGATGCGGAAGCCCCGGCGCCGGCCGAAGAATCGGAGCCCGCGTTCTTCGATCCAGGTCAGCCCGCGGAGCAGGAGGACCCCTGAGATTGTGATGAGCAGCCAGGCCATCGCCGCGAAGGCAGCCGCTGCGGCTGGCGACATCCCGAGCCCGGGGTCGAGCAGGAAGGCTCCTGCAAGCACGGTCGCGAGCGTCGCCGAGGCGATCAGCAGCGACCATCGCATCAGCGCCGCGTCGCCTTCATCGCCGATGCGGATGCGGGCGAACAGTTCGGAGGGTCTGCGCATGATCGCCGCGGCGGTCGCGAGCCAACGGGCGACGCCGTTGCCCTTGCCGGTCTGCCATGGCGATCCGGGTCGTGCATCGGCGAGGCTTGATGCGATGGGCCGCCCGCACTCGGGGCAGTCCGAGTCTTCGGGCAGAGACTCGATGACATACCCGCACTTCTCGCAGAGCGGGACGAACTCGGGCGTGCGGCTGGGGCCGGGGTCGGGCACAAAGAGAAGGTAGCCGCACCAGCTCCGCCGATCATTCCGGTCGCAGCACGCGACCTTCGTGCTGGGGGACCCTGCCGCTTGCGAATCGGTTCAGATGCACTCCCAGAAAAGCGAGCAGCGAGAACCAAGCCCAAGCCGTCAGGCCCGCGGCGGGGAGCCCGGCCACAACGACAAGGTCTCCCGCATGTTCGAGGTCCGGGCGTGTCAATGCGAGCCCTCCCGGACAGAGCAGCACGGCCGAGGTCGACATCACAACCACATAACCGGCGAGGGCGCCCAGCAGCCATCCGGTCGAAGCGTGGCAGATCACTGTCTCGTTGATGCTGGACTGAGAGCGGCAACCCTGCAGAGATGCGAACCGGCGCAGGAAAAAATCGGTGAGCATCGTGACCAACGCCAGCAGGATTGCGACCGGCGCCAACAGGATCAGCCCGAGCCCAATCGCCGTCGCCGGCGTCATCACCGGCTTGAGTGTGCCGAGCCCGATGTCACGCAGGACGATCGGCGTGAGCGCGGACGCGATGATCAGCCCCGAAGCGCCGAACAGCGAGAACCAGAGCAGCCCTGCGTTTTCGGATCGGTCGAGATCGACGCAGGAGAGGACTTGGCGAGGCCTGCGAGCCATTCCCCACACGGTCGCCGTCCATCGCACCACGGCCGGGCCCCTGCCGCTCTGCCACGCCGAGCCGGGACGGGCTTGGGCGAGGCTCGACGCGATGGGCCGCCCGCATTCGGGGCAGTCCGAGTCCGGCGGGAGCGAGTCGATGACATAGCCGCACTTTTCGCAGAGCGGGACGGTTTCGGGCACGCGGCTGGGGCCGGGGTCGGGCACGGGGGAAGGTAGC
The DNA here is from genome assembly GCA_007124345.1 of Phycisphaerales bacterium. GTDB lineage: Bacteria > Planctomycetota > Phycisphaerae > Phycisphaerales > UBA1924 > SLFH01. The sequence goes on from SLFH01000200.1 coordinate 1,735, forward strand.
CCGGGGAGGCGGCGACGGGCGGCGGGCCCGCCGCGGCGGGGTCGCGTTGGGCTTGATAAAGTGGGCCCCGCGGGCGAGGGCCCGACACGGAGCCGGCTCGGTGATCACGATCAAGCGCATCAGCCTCGACGACCCGCTGTACCTGCAGGAGTGCCGCCTGCGCGAGCAGGTGCTCCTGCACGCGGTCGGGATGGACATGGAGAGTTTCCGGCGGGACTGGCCCGGGCTGGAGGAGAAGTTCGAGCATTTCGTTGCGGTCTTCGACCATCCGACGGGCCCGAAGGTGATCGGGTGCGCGCTGCTCCTGCCGGGCTATCCGGAGGAAGGGGTCGGCAAGCTGATGCAGATGGCGGTCGACCCGCAGCGTCACGGCGAGGGGATCGGGCGTCGTCTGGTCGTCGCCCTGGAGTCGCGGGCGTTCGGTGAGCTGGGGCTTCGCGAACTCTTCTGTCACGCCCGGAAGGACGCGATCGGGTTCTACGCCCGCCTTGGCTGGGCGGAGGAGGGCGAGGTGTTCGAGGAGGTGGGCATCCCGCACCGCAAGCTGGTGCTGCGGGCCGGCGCCCCCGAGCACGAAGACGCGCACGCCTGAAACGAAAACCCCGGCCTGCATGGCCGGGGCTCGAAGGGTCAATGTTGCTTCTCGGCGGACGCGGGCCTCAGCGCGGGTCTTTGGTCGTCAGCGCCGGTGGGCGGGTCTGCGACTGGAGGAGCAGCAGGGCGGTGTGGAGCTGCAGGTCGACGCCGTCGTCGATCAGCACGCTCGGGTCGAGCATCTCCGAGAGGTCGAAGTCGGACTCGATGCCCGGGACGATGTCCGCCTCGCGGCGCTTGAGCAGCGCTTCGGAGACCTGGCTGGGCAGCATGAAGACGGGCATGTCCGGATCGACGCCCCAGGTCTTGTCGCCGGGGCGCTTGTGGATCAGGCGCCCGCCGGGGAGCTCGTAGTACTGCGTGGTGAGCTTCATCGCCATGGCGCTGCCGGGGATCTGCCAGACATTCTGGACGCTGCCCTTGCCGAAGGTGCGTGCGCCGACGACCAGGGCGCGGATGTTACCGTTGCCGGCGTGGTCCTGCACGGCGCCGGCGACGATCTCGCTGGCGGAGGCGGAGCCCTCGTTGACGAGGATGACGACGGGGATGTCGCCGACGCCGCGGAGGCCCCGCGCGTTGCGGACATCGCGCGAGCGGTTCATGTGGTCGCGGGCGGAGACGACGCGTGCGCCGCGTGGGAGGAAGAACTCCGACATCGTGACGGCCTCTTCGAGCAGGCCGCCGGGGTTGAAGCGCATGTCGAGGATCAGGCCCGCGACGCCCTCTCGCTTCATGTCGTTGAAGGCGCGGTCGAAGTCTCGGGTGGTCGTCTTGGTGAACTGGGTCATGCGGACATAGCCGATCTTGCGGTCCGGGTCGACGAACCAGTCCCAGTCGAACTCGCCGACGCCGTTGCGCCGCCAGCCCGAGACGGTGCGGATGTCGATCCGTTCGCGGACGATCGGGATGTCGATCAGCTTCAGGCGGGACCCGTCTTCGGCGTCCGCGACGGCGCGTTCGACGCCGAGGACGACGGTGCGTCCTTCGGGCCCTGTGATGATGTCCACGGCCTGGTTGAGGCTCATGCCGGCGGTCGACTCGCCGTCGACGAACTTGATGATGTCGTCGGGGCGGATGCCGGCGCGGTGGGCGGGCGTGCCCTCAAGGGGCGTGACGACCTTGATGTTCTGGCGTTCGTCGAGCTGGATCGAGATGCCCACGCCGACGAAGTTGCCCTCGGTGGTGCGCTCGAAACGCCGGATCTGGTCGGGCCAGATCACGCCGGTGTGGTCGTCGAACGCGGCGGAGGCGAAGTGGCCCATGGCGCCGTTGCCGAACTCGTGGAGGATCGCTGCCTCGGGCAGCACGCGACCGTCGTTGGAGCTGAGCACGCGGTGGACGACGGTGTCGAACTCGCCGGTTCCGATGCTGTTGGCGTTGCGGACGCGTTCGGCCTCGCCCCGCACGCGGTCGAGCAGGCGGGCGTAGGCGCTCTTGTCGCGCATGCCCGGGAAGACCTCGCGCAGCTCCTCGGTTGTCAGCATCGTTTCCATCGCCGAGAGGCCGGCGAGGATCATCTCGCGCGGGGTGGTCTGCATGTCGCGCTCGACATGCTGGCGTGCGGCCGACTGCAGGGCCGTGAGCGTGGCTCGCGTGGTGATGCCGCGGAGGCGCTCGCGGAAGTCGTCGGCGGTCGGGTTGTACGCGGGCAGCCCGTCCTCGTCCTCCAGCAGGCGACGCTGGTTGCGGAGCTTCCACATCGCCTCGGGGGCGTAGAACTGGATCATCGCCAGACGCCCGGCGGTCCTCCGGACATCGGCGGCGAACTTCGCGTCGGAGTCGAGCAGCGTGTCGAGGCGGTAGAACAACTCGTGGGCGAGCAGCCACTCGCCGTTGCGTTCCGCCTCGCGGGCCGCACGCTCGGCCGAGCGGACGAGGTCGCGCCAGCGATCTTCCCGCAGCACGCTCTCGCGGTCTGCGGCGATCTCCGTCAGATGCGTCAGGGCGACCAGGGCGTGGCTGAGGTCGACGGCGGTGGCGCCCGGGGTGAAGCGCTTCTCCAGGTCCTTCAGAGAGCTCTCGCGCTGCTCGTTGCGGGACGCTTCCTGCTTCTCCAGCGCGGCCCTGTAGGCCTCGATCGTCTCGCTGATCGCCGGGTCCAGCGCGTCGGGGGCGTGGGCGATGAGGTCGCGGAACTTCTGGGCGTCGCCCTGGCGAGCGGCGCCCCAGACTGATTCGGACCAATTCGTCCAAGCATCGGTCTGCGTCCGGCTCTGGCGTGCGGACTGGTTCGCGTCTGCCTGTCCGACGAGGGCGGGGGCGGAAACGAGCGTCCCGGCCGCCAGGGCCAAGGCGGCCGCGAACAGGGGCACGCTGCGACGAACGGTCTTGATCTGGGTCATTTTGTCTCCATCCTGGACGGACCTGCTCGGACGCCCCGAGTCACATCCGGTGTCTTCGCCGGGCCCGGACGCCGGATGATCGACCCCCGCACAGGGGAACTCTCAGGCGCGGCTCCCCTCCGCGCCCATTTCCAGCGTACTGGGTTTGGAACGGAACGGTTGCGTCGAGTCATCGGGCCGAGCCGGAGTCTTTCCGGACCTCACTGCACCTTTGGCGCCCTAGACCACCCGCTCCGGGTGGGCCTTGACCCCAACATACTGACAACGACCGAGCCCGAGGTTTTGTTCGCTCCATGCCCCGGCCGCCCAACCCCATGCGATACCCCGCGACGCCGAGGCCCGTCCCGGTTTGCCAATCGACGCGCCGCTTCGTAGCATCCGCCCGTGGCCCGCAAGGGCCCGAGGCACCCGTAGCTCAACTGGATAGAGCGCTGGCCTCCGAAGCCAGAGGTTCCGCGTTCGAATCGCGGCGGGTGCGTTTCCCTCTTTCACGCTCAAGAAAGCATTTTCCGGACGGTCGGGGCGCGCCCGCCGGCTGTCCGGTCGGGTTCTGCCGGTTTCAGAGCGGTCCGGGCCCGCCTATTTCTGCGGTCCCTTGGGCGGCCGCCCGATCTTCCGGACGCGGGGTCCGTACGCTTTTGAAGCACACGACGCCCCCCGGGAAGACCGTTCCCGCACGAAGAGGCAGGAGATCACGATGCACATCCGTCGCCGACGGCCCTTCCACTCGCTCGCCGTTGTCGCGGGCCTTGCCGGTGCCACCCTGATCGCGGGGGTCGCCTTCGGGCAGTCCACCGAGGATGTCGGCGGGCAGGTTTCCGCCGACGAGGGGACCGCACGCCAGCCCGACTCGATGCCGAGCGCCGACGAGCTCTTCAAGCGCCACCTCGACGCCGTGGGCGGGCGGGAGAAGCTGCTGGAGATCAGGGCCCAGCATGTGGAGGGGACGGTCCGCCAGATCGGTGGCGATTACTTCGCGCTGCTGTCGGTGACCAACATCGCCAACGACGAGGCCCCGCACCGCGTCCGCGTCGTGATCGAGCCGATCGGCCAGCCGACGATCAAGACCCAGTTCGACGGGCAGTTCGGCTGGACCGAGCTCGGCGAGAGCACCTACGACATCATCGTGGGCCCGCGCCTCCAGAACCTCGCCCGCGACGCGGACTACCTCATGCTCCCGCAGTTCGAAGAGGCCTTCCCGCAGCGTGAATCGACCGACAAGGTCGAGTTCGAGGGGCGCGGGATGTTCCGCGCCGAGGTCCAGAACCGCTACGGCATGACTGAGCGCCACTGGTTCGATGCCGAGACCGGCCTGCTGACCATCACCGAGAGCGCCCAGGCGGTCGCCGGCGGCTCGTTCCGCCCGATCACGGTGATCTACCGCGAGTACCGCGACTTCGGCAACGGCATCAAGTACCCCCGCCTGATCGAACAGATCACCATCGAGCAGCCCGAAGAGGGCGATCCGATCCAGATCGTGATGCGCCTGACCTACGACAGCGTCATCACCGACCCCGAGCGCATCGACCCGATCCGGATGCCCGACGAGCTCCGCCAAGAGATCGAGCGCATCATGGAACGCCAGCAGCGCGAACGCGAGCGCCAGCAGCGTGAGGGCGCCGGCTCGGGCGGCTGAAGCCAACGCCGGATTCCCTGCGTTCCAAGCGGCCGGAAGCGGGCCGCCTTTTATTGATCGCGCAGCTCGCAGCAGGCGCCGAACTTGCGGCAGATCGGGTGCTCGGCGCACGAGCCGCCCCGGGCCTTGCACGCCCTGCGACCGTGCCAGATCAGCCGGTGCGACAGATCGCACCACTGCTCGCGCGGGAAAAGGGCCATCAGGCGTCGCTCGATCATCGCGACGGTCGTGTTTTCGTCGACGAGCCCGAACCTGCGGCTGAGGCGTTCGATGTGCGTGTCGACCACGAAGCCGACATTGATCCCGTACGCGTTGCCGAGCACGACATTGGCCGTCTTACGCGCCACGCCCCGCAGCGTCAGCAGCTCGTCCATCGTCCGGGGCACATCGCCGGCGTGGCGTTCGACGATCTCGGTCATCGCGGCGTGGATCGCTTTGGACTTGTTGCGGTACAGCCCGATCGTGCGGATGTAGGGCTGGATCGCCTCGGGCGTCGAGGCGGCGTAGTCGGCCGGCGTCGGGAAGGCCGCGAACAGACCCGGCGTCGCCTTGTTCACCCCCGCGTCTGTCGATTGCGCCGAGAGGATCGTGGCGATCAGCAGCTCGTGGGGCTTGGTGAAGTCCAGCTCGCAGACCGCGTCGGGATAGTGCTCTTCGAGCATGGCCGCGAGGCGTTTCGCCCGGCGCTTCTCGGCGGGGTCGACTTGGGGCAGCGGGAAGGGGATGTCTTCGAGCCCGCGCGGATTCGCGTCCAGGGTGGCCCGGCTCGCCGAGCCGGGTGTCTGCTTGACCGGCTTCTTGGAGGTCTTCTTGGAGGTCTTCTTGGAGGTTTTCTTCGCCGACTTCTTCGCCATCAGAGCGGCCCCGTCCCCAGCGCCGGAGGTTCGAGCCTTGCCTCGCCCGGGCGCGGGCTCGCCGAGAGGGCCGGGTCGGAGGTGATCGACCACACCCCCGCGACCATGCACCCCAGCACCGCCAGCATCGTCGCCGACAGAGTGGTCGTGGCGCGCGGGTGCAGGGCGGCGAAGGCGTCGCGGTGCAGAGCCGCGGCCGACGCGTCGCCCACCTGGGCGGCCCGCCAGTACGCCTTGAGCTCGGCGTTCATTTCCGGCCCCAGCAGCATGAGCTGATAGGCGACGAGCATCCCCGCCGCCCCGAGCAGCATCGAGCGGATCGCGGTCGAGATCCGACGCAGCGACAGTCGGTAGAGCCAGACCGACGCGATCAGCGAGACGACCGCCAGCAGCACGCAAAGAAACTGGATCACATCGTTGCTGAAAAATGTGAACGCGCCGACATGCCCCGCGACGATCCGCCAGTGGTCGGCGGGGTCGGTCCCGTAGTCGGGCAGCACCGGGCCGAGCCTGCTCATGGTCGGGAAGACCTGGGCCGCGACCAGCGCCGTCATCACCAGCGAGCCGAGCCAGAGGCCGAGCGCGACGAGGTGGATGCATTCGGCGATCTTGCGTCCGGTGGGCATCGGCCCATGGTAGCGCGGGCCAACAATCACGCCGTGGAGATCAAGACCGACTACAGCCTCGCCCTCACGCCCTTCCGCGACCTGCCTGCGCGCCGGGCGATCGAGCTGGCCTCGGCCCTGGGCTACCGCTCCGTCACGCTCGACGCGACCCACCCCGAACTCCGGGCCCGCACGCTGGACCGCTCGGCCCGTCGCGATCTCGCGGCGGTGCTCCGGCGTCTGGAACTTTCGATCGCCGGGCTGGATCTGTGGATCCCGCCGTCACATTTCGCCGAGGCGGCGCACGCGGACCGTGCGGTCGGCGTCGTCAGCGAGACGCTGGCGATGGCGCGCGAGCTGGCCTCGCTGTGCGGCTCGGGCGAGCCTGCGGCCGTCGTCTCTGTGCTCGTCGATCCCGCGGCCGACGCGTCGGTCGCCATCGAGCTCGGCGCGCTCGCCGAGGCGGCGGGGGCCTCGATCGCAGACCACGCCCGCCCGCCCCGCGATTCGAAGTGGGACCGCTACGGCGTCGGCATCGACCCGGCCGGCGTGATGATGGCGGGTGAGGCGATGCAGGACGCCGTGCTCGCGGCGGGCGCCTCGCTCGTGTGCGCCAGACTCTCTGACCTTTCGGCGGCCGGACGCACCGAGCCGGGATCGCCCGGCGCCAGGCTCGACAGGGCCGGGTACGAGGCGACGCTGA
>SLFH01000108.1 GCA_007124345.1 Phycisphaerales bacterium
CGGTCGACCGGAAGCGGGTGGCCGCTCAGGTGGTCGGCGATCAGATCGGCGCATAAGGGGGTATGGGCCAGGCCCTTTGAGCCATGGGCGATATTGAGCCAGATATTCGGCTCAAGCTGGTGCGGGTTGCACGTGGGATCAGGGAGCGGTCCGACCAATGGCAGGGTGTCGGGCGACTGGCAGCGCAGCCCGGCGTGCTGACCGACGATTTCGATGTGTTCTCCGCCAAGCGCGGCCCAGTGTTCGGGAAGCCCCCTGGCCAATTCGGCCAGGTTGGTTTGATCGTCGGCGGGGTCGATGACCGGTTCCTTGCGCTCGCGGTCGAAGGTAGCGCCGACGCAGTGGACCTCGTCGATGGCCGGGGTCAGGTAGCCGCTGTGGCATTGCGGTTGACGCCAGGACCTGCTCTCGTCGGTGGCGCGGCAGAAGGTGACCTGGCCCCTGACAATGCGCAATGGCAACCATTCCAGGCCGGGGAACGTACCGGTGGCGCCGGCGGTGCACAGGACGAGGGCATCGCATTCCAGTAGTTGTCCGCTGGCCAATTGCACGATCGGTCCCGGTTCGAAGGTTTCGATTGAGTCGGCGAGGGTGCGGATGCCGGGGTGATCCACCAGGCGCGCGATCCATGCGTCGGGTTTCAGGTAGCCGGCGCCTTTGAAACAAACGCTGTGTGCGTCGATGCGGGTCAGCAGGGGGTCGGGCCAGGCACCACTGTCGATCGCGGCCAGCGTCTTCTCACGCATTTTCGAATCACGCAGATGCTGCACGACCCCTTCCAGGCGACCTGCCGAGTCCTGATCGGGAAAATCCAGTCGTCCTAGCCAGCGCATGGCGTGCAGCAGCGAGGACTGGTAGAAGCGATTCTGGGCATGCAGGTGAGCGCTGGCTGTGGCGTAGAGCACACCGGCAAGATATCGGGGGGGGTCAAGGTCCGGGGCAAGCCGTGGATCGACCAGGGTGATCCGCCAGCCGCGCTCGGCCAGGGCGCGGGCCGTGGTGGCGCCGGCAACGCCTGCACCCGCAATCAAGGCATGGCCGTTCCGCGTTCGCTGCGATTGCCAGGGTCCGGGTCGTCGGGCAATCAGGCGATGGCGTTTGCGGCCGAAGCCCGGTCGGCGCTCGACCTCGAAGCCGGCGGCTGTCAGTCCACGCCGCACGTCGCCTGCGGCGGTGAACGTGCCCAGTGTCGCACCGGGTTGTGACAGGTTCGCGATGGTTTCCAGCAGCGCCGGCTCCCACATTGTTCGATTGCAAGAGGGGGCGAATCCGTCCAGGAACCAGGCATCCATGCGGGCGGGGCAATGTTGCAGCAAGGTATGGGCATCACCGAGCATCAGCGTCAGTTCGATGCCCTTGGCCAGTCGCAGGCGGTGACTGCCAGGAACCGGAGGGGGGTACTCGGCCAGCAGGCGAGCGACCAGGTCGGCCAGTTCCGACCATTGGTTGAGGGCCCGTTTTAGATCCCTCCGGCCGAGCGGGTGCAGTTCAGTGGACACCAGGTGCAGGCGGGCGCCCGCGGGGGCATGTTCCAGAAAGGTGCGAGCCGCGAGCAGGCAATTGAGTCCGGTGCCGAAGCCGGTTTCGCCGATCACGAACATGCTGTCGGCACCGAGCCCGGCGAAGCGTTCGGCCAGGGCATTGGCCTCGATGAACACGCACTGGCTTTCGGCCGGCCCCTGGCCGGCTGAAAAGTAATGATCACCGAAGTGTTCGGAAACCGGAGTGTCCTCTCTCCAAATGATGCGGGCCGGTTGAATCGGCGGCAGCGTGAGGTTCATCGGGGACCGTGACAGTGCAGGGAGGCTTCATTGTAGCGGGCGACTCGTGTGCCCGGTGAGGGTCGGGATGACGCGGCGGCGTAAATGTTATATCATATCGTTTCCATCAAGCGACAAGCATCACAATGGCCGTTGTATTCAAGCCCAACCAGGAAGCGAAGACCGGCGCCGCGCTGGACCGCGTGGCGATCTGTGCCTCGGCGGCCTGCATGGCCCAATGCCTGCTGTTGCCAGTCATGATCGTGATCACGCCGCTGGTCTCGGTCGGCTTTCTCGCCGACGAAGCCTTTCACCTGTTCCTGCTGGCCGTCATCGTTCCGGTCAGCCTGGTGGCTTTCGGGCTGGGGTATCGAATTCACCGCAACAGCACCATGCTGGTTCCCGGCGTGGTCGGATTGATTCTGGTGGTGGCGGCGGCTGTGCTTGATGCCTTGGTGCTTGGTGCATTGGCTGTCGCCCTGCTGACTTCCCTGGGTGGAGCGTTCCTGATCGCCGGTCACTGGCTCAATTTGCGCGAGCGCCGCAACGTCTGCATGCAGCCACCGCGTTGATTTCCCCACTGATCGCTCTCGGCAGCGGACCTCTTTACTGATAGAATCTCCCAAACTTTCAAGGGACTGGTCATGAGCGAGATACCTTCAGATCTGCGCTACGCGGAAAGTCACGAGTGGGTCAGCCAGGAAGAAGACGGTGTGGTCAAGGTCGGGATTACCGATCACGCCCAGGAGCAGCTGGGTGACCTGGTGTTTGTCGAATTGCCTGAAGAGGGCGACACATTCGGTCGCGGCGATGCCTGTGCGGTGGTCGAATCGGTCAAGGCCGCTTCGGATATCTACTGCCCGGTTGCCGGCGAGGTGGTCGTCGTCAACGACGCGCTGGCCGATACACCCGAGATCGTCAACAACGACCCCTACGGTGATGGCTGGTTATTCTCCGTTCGTCTCGATGACACCGGCGAAATCGAGGACTTGATGGACGCGGACGCTTATCGGGAGCATCTGGCCGAGAGCTGAACGCCCCCGGTCATGCCGGCCAGGCGGTCGGCTGAGCGGATCGGTTCCGGCAGCCGGTAACGCGGCGCGCATTCCAGCGTCAGCCGCACGGCCGTGGCCAGGCTGATCCGATGTCCGACCGATACGAACAGCGGTTTGACGCCGGTTCGGGTTCGAACGACGGTCCCGATTTCCTCCGCCCGGTCCAGCAGGATCGAGGTACTGCCTTTCTCTTTCCCCGGCTCGCTGAACTGGCCGCACAAGCGGCTCTTGCCCACCCCTGCGGTGGGAAATCCGGTGTCCACGCCGAGATGACAGGCAATTCCGAATCGACGCGGATGGGCGATGCCCTGGCCGTCGCAAAGAATGACGTCGGGTGTTTCCCGTAATTGTTCGAGGGCGGATCGAATCGCCGGCAGTTCCCGGAACGACAACAGGCCGGGAATGTAGGGCAGGGCGGTGGGTAGCTCGCTGACGGCTCGATCCAGGCATTCCAGTTCGGGGAAACTGAACAATACAGCCGCACCGCGCGTGATCTTGCCGTTGCCGGGAAACGCGGCATCGACGGCGGCGACCCGAGCAGGCGGCCAGGCGAAGTGATCGTCATGGTCCACGTGAGCGGCCAGTTCACGTTGACGTGCAATCAGTTCGCTAGCAAGGCCGGCAGGCGCTTTCATGACTTTGCCGTCGGGAAGTGGCGATCCCAGGCCTCGCTGACGATGGTTTCCGTTGCGGCCAGATCATCGGGGTCGAAGTCGCGCAGCAACCAGCCGCCGTGGCGGTGTCGCATCAGAACAGTCCAGGCTTTGTCCAACTCGTCGGCCTGCTCCTTCGACAGCCAGCCATTTTCGGCCAGCGTACGCAGCTGATCCGGAGTCGAGCGTGCCTCGATCAGGTCCGGCTGTTCGGGCGCTTCCTGAAGCACGCCGAGTTCGGCGATGAACTGAAGGTCGGTCAGGATGCGGCGTACCGGTGATTCCTTTCTTTCGCTGGCCTGACGCTGGCGCATGGTGGCAAGGTCTTTGCTCACCTGGTCGCGGTCACGCGCAGTGGTCAGGATGTCGCGGCGCACGCTTTCGAAGGTGCTTTTCAGCGACGGGTCGCCGGCGATCCAGCGCGCGCGGATCAGGGCCTGGTGTTCCCAGGTCCAGGCCTGCCTGGCCTGGTATTCGGCGAAGCTTTCCAATGGGCTGACCAGCAGTCCGGCACGCCCGTTGGGGCGCAGGCGGGTATCGATCTCGAACAGCCGGCCGCCGGGCAGCGGCATCTGCATGGCGCTGATCAGACGTTGAACGGTTCGCACGGGCGCGGAACCTTCGCGGTGGAGAAACACCAGGTCAAGATCGGATGCGTAATGCAACTGGCCGGCACCGAGATTGCCGTAAGCGATGACGGCCGGTATGTCCTCACCACCGACCAGCGTCAGGACCTGATCGAGAATGGTGGCGGCGATGTCGCTGAGCTGGGCCCCGACCTGGCGGACGTCCAGGCGTTCGTCCAGTTCAGCCAGGGCGGTTCGCAGAAAGCTGGCCTGGCGCCAGCGTCCCAGTGCCCACAGGCTGGCCTCGTGATCGTTGTCGTCCGGTGAGGGTGGCGCGGGCAGATCCAGTCCATGCACTGGATCGAGCAGGTCGTCGATCAGCTGGGGCGACTCGATGATCCAGTCGGTAACTCTCGCACTGGCGCGAAATACCCGCACCAGCCGCTTGAGGGTTTCCGGTCGCTCATAGAGCAGGGAAAGGTAGGCCGAGCGTCGGGCGATGTGCTCGATCAGTCGTAACAGGTCCTCCAGCGCCGTATCCGGGGGTTGGTGAGCGCAGGCCTCGTCGAGCAGGCGCGGCATGAGACGGTCGAGCCGCTGCCGACCCTCGGCGCTGATCGGACGTTTCCCGAGCGAATCCTGAAGCTCCAGCAGCAGGTCGGCGGCCTGTTCAGGCTGCTCGAAGCCGGCTTCTTTGAGGTGCTCGCCGGTTTGCTCGTCGACCGGCCACAGGCCGCTGTTCTTTGCGGTAGGCCGGTCGGGTTCCCGGAAGCGTTCGGCAAACAGGCTGCGAACGGCGTGACGGTGATGCTCGATCTCCTCGGCGAGTTCATGCCAGCTGTCCGACCCCATCAACCAGGCCAGGCTGGCGCGCTGGCTGTCGTCGGATGGCAGTTCATGACCCTGCCGACCGGTCATGGCCTGAAGGCGATTTTCAAGGATGCGCATGAAGGCATAGGCTTGACGAATCTGCTTGGCATCGTGCTCGGGCATCAGCCCCAGAGAGGCACAGGCGTCCAGCGCGGGCAGAAAGCCCGTGCAGCGCAGATCGGCTTCGCGTCCGCCACGCAGGATCTGCAGGCTCTGGACCAGGAACTCCATTTCCCGGATGCCGCCGGGACCACGTTTGATGTTGTCGCTGCGCTGGCGGCTGTTGGCATCGATGCGACGATGCAGTTCGCGCAGGCTTTCGAAGATGCCGTAATCCAGGTAGCGGCGATAGATGAATGGCTGCAGGGCGTCGATCAACTGATCGCCGATCTCCGGGTCGCCCGCCACCGGCGCAGCCTTGAGCCAGGCATAGCGCTCCCAGGTCCGGCCCTCGCTGAGGAAGTACTGTTCCATGGCCGACAGTGCCCAGACCAGGGCGCCGGCCTCGCCAAAGGGCCTCAGGCGCGTATCGACGATCCAGACGCGCCCGTGGGCGCTCACGGTGTCGATCATGTTGATCAGTTCACGCGCGACCCGCTTGAGCCATTCGGCGGCATCGATGCACTTGGGCCCCGTGCTCTTTCCGGCCCCGTCACGGGCGAATACCACGTCGATATCGGAGTTGAAGTTGAGCTCATTACCGCCGAGCTTGCCCAGACCCAGGATGGCCAGTCTGAGCGGTTGGTCGGCGTCATCGAGCAGTGTTCCGAAGCGCTCGGCGACCGTTGCCTCGGCGACTTCCAGCGCCAGTTCCAGGCAGCGGCCCGCCAGGGCCGAAATGGCTTGCCCGGTCTCGGCAATGTCGTGATCGCCGGCCAGGTCCTGCCACAGGATATGGCTGGAAGTCAGTTGACGGTAGCGCCGCAGGGCAGCCAGCGGATCGTCTTGCATGGCCTCTGAGTCGGGCTCGGTCACGGACTCTGCAGGGTGGGCGGCATCGGGAAAGCGCCGCCAGGCTTCGGCGACGAAGCGACAATGGTCTTTCAGGTGGTCAATCGACAGTGAGTCGACGGGACGTTTCATGAATCCTGTCCTGAATAGGCGGCTTCAACCAGGGCACGAAACAGCGCGCGCTGACTCGAGCGCTGCGGCAGATATTCCGGATGCCACTGCACGCCGATGATAAAGTCTTCGCCGCTCGCTTCAATTGCCTGGATGATCCCGTTGGGTTCGACGGCACTGATGCGCAGGCGCTCGCCGAGATGATCGATCGCCTGGGAGTGCAGCGCATTGACGTAAATTTCCTCGAGTCCGGTGATGCGCGCCAGTCTTGAGTTCTCCACGAGCTCGACCCTTTTGCGAGGCAGTACCGAGCGAATGGCCGGGTATTCCTCGTAGAAACCCTCGATATCCTGGTAAAGGCTGCCACCGGCGACCACGTTGATCAGCTGCATGCCTCGGCAGATGCCCATCAGAGGCAGTCGTGTGTCAAGCGCCTTCGTGATCAGTTCCTTTTCCAGTTCGTCACGGCCAATATTGATGCCGCCGGTTTTGGTGGTCAACAATCGGCGGATGATGAACAACAAGGGAAACAGCAGGATGCCCAGTGTCCGCCGCCAGCCGCTCGCGCCCCGGTCCTTGAGTTCGTCGAGCTCGGGGCGGCGCTGCTGGCCGTAAAGTCCGGGGCTGACGTCGGCGCCGCCGCCGATGATCAGGCCGTCGAGACCGTCCAGCGGGTGCGGCCTTTTGGGCTGGATGCGCAGGGGTTTGCCGCCGGCTCTGCGCACGGCCCGTGCCGTGAACAACCAGGCCGACAGACCGCCCTTGTCGGGGCCGGTGATGCCTATGACGGGACGCCGGTTCACGACCAAAAGCGCTGGACCAGTCCCGCCAGCCAGCGTTTGAGTCCACCGGGCGTGTCCAGGAACCTGGCGCATTCGGCTTCGAGTTCGCCTGTATTGCCCGCCAGTCGTTCCACTTCGATCCAGTGATTCCACGGCACAGCCAGCGACCAGTCGGCCTCGTCAATAAGGCAATTGGGCAAGCGATAGTGCCAGGCCGGACGCGGCTTGATCAGGTCTTTCTCCACCGGGCCGGCCATGATCCGGTCCCTGTCGATATGCGCCAGCAGCGGCAGCAGGTCCAAAGGACGATTGCGGGTCGGTGTGAAATCAAGCACATCATCGATGAACTGCTGCAGGTCGGGTTGATAATCGAAATCGAGCACATGCTCGACGTAATCCGGCGGATAGGGCTGCACGTACGGCGTGACTCGGCGCGACAAGTCGACGTCTTCAACCTCGACCAGCCATTCATAGCGCAACAGGAAAGCCCGCACCAGGGCGAGGAGATGCGTCGCCTCAAGGCTGGCCGCCTCGATGTTCATGTGCATGCCGAAGGCATAGAACGGGGACGAGTGTGTCCCGCGTGCACCGGCCTCGCGCAGCTTCAGACGGATCGCGTCGAGTTGTTCCAGCTCCGTCCACGGCACCGGCGGTCCCACCAGCTCCAATGGCACGACCAGGCCGGCGACTTTCGAGATGGCTTGTTCGATGTTCTCGCGCGTCTGACCTTCGCCAATGTCGATGCCCATCTCTGCCAGATGTTTCTGGTAGCCGCGGCTCTTGAGCACGTCGGCATCGAGTTCAATCCGGAAGTCGCCGAGTTTGCTATCGTTCACCGTGCTTTCAAAGGGGCTGGTCCGATGCAGTCGGCCGCCGACCACATCCATCACGGCAGCAGCCATTTCCTCCGGCGAGATCCCACTCATCTCCAGCTCGATACCGACACGGCGTATCGCACCGCTCTCGGTTCGCTCTTCAGGCGGCCGCTGGAACCGGTCCGCAGCGTGGGGGTGGCTCATGACAGTGTCGGCGTTCTTGATATCGATGCCGATAGCATAACCGCGAAGCGGTCAATGGCGTGGACAGGAGAGGGAAGAGGGTTAAGGGTGGACGGTTTCCGGTTTCCGGTTTCCGGGTAGCCACCTTGGCCTCCCAGGATTGCTCATCAGTACCACGGCTTCGAGCGACAAAAAGACCAAACGACGAAACGACTATCCCAACAGTACCTGTAGGGACCGGGGACAAGGGATCAGATCAGGGATCAGAGGCCGGCAGACGGAAAACCCCGGCACAGTGGCCGGGGTTTTCAGGTGTAGCTTTGGTGTTGCGAATGGCAACGAGCTAGGGACTAGAAGATTTTGGTTCCAGGCAAGGCGCGGGGCGGCTGAAAAGCGGAGCGTACACGTAAGGTACGTGAGCATTTTCAGCCGCCACGCAACGCCGCATGGGGCCAAAAGATTCGGTCCCGGGACTACATCATGCCGCCCATTCCGCCCATACCACCCATGCCACCCATATCCGGCGCACCGCCGCCTTCATCTTCCTTCGGCAGCTCGGCAATGGCGGCTTCGGTGGTGATCATCAGGCCAGCCACGGAACCGGCGTTCTGCAGCGCGGTGCGTGTGACCTTGGTCGGGTCGAGAATGCCGGCTTCGATCATGTCGACAAACTCGC
>SLFH01000337.1 GCA_007124345.1 Phycisphaerales bacterium
ATGTAGATCGAGATCAGGAGGAACGAGATCAGCACCGCCGCGATGGCGCGACTGCGGAAAGTCTCGGCGACGCTGGCGGAGAACTTCTCCACCTGCGTCAGCGTCGACTGGCGACCCAAGGCGGTGGTGACCAGGTCCCACTCGATCTGGGCGAGCTCCTGCTGCCACGCCGCGGGATTGGCCCCGTAGGCGATCCGCGGGTCGCGGACGAGCACGAGCGCGACAGTGACGGCGTCCTCGCTGCCCTCGAGCACATGGATCATCCGCGATCGGATCAGCGTGTCGCGGAAGGCGGGGTCGGTCTGGCGGATCTGGTCGAGCGCCGTGCGGAGGTTCTCCAGCGACGGGGCCGGGGTGATGTTCTCCAGCAGGATCGCGACGCCCCCGCGGAACTCGGGCGCCTCGACCGCCGGGTAGCCGGCGACATCGCGGTCAGGCGTGAACTCCTGCAGCACATCGTCGGTCGAGGTGATCGGGCGGATGTTGAACCGCTGGTCCTCGATGCCCGAGAAGGTCATGCTCGGCTGGACATCCAGCAGGTCCTCGAAGGCCCGCGTGAGCTCCTCGACGAGCAGGACCTCGTTCTCGATCGTGGTCTTGATCTGGTAGCGGCTGGCGATGACCCTGCCGGTGTCGTCCGTCCCGGGGTTCAGCGCGATGACGGTGGCGGCTTCGAGTCGGGCCAGCTCTTCGTTGGTCGGGTCGCCGTCGGTTCGGACGCGTTCAATCAGCGCGTTGATCCGCTCCTGAAACTCGGGCCTGCCGAGCTGGATGCGTTCGCCGTTGTCAGGTGACTCCTTGAAGCGCAGCTCGACCTGCGTGCCCCCGACAAACTCGGTGTCGAGCATCTCGCTGCCCTGGATCGCGATCATGGCGATGCCGAGCGAGACGAAGATCGCCGAGATCCCGACGAACACCCAGCGGAGGCGCATCCACGGGATGCTCGGTTCGAGGGTCCGCTCGATCACGGGGAAGATGGTCGGGGCCATCTTCAGGGTCTTCATACCCATGTGATCGACGAGCAGTTGGAAGATCAGGCGGGTGATGACCAGTGCCGAGAACATCGTGGCGATCACGCCGATGCCGAGGGTGATCGCAAAGCCCTTGACCTCCTGCGTCGCCACGCCCGGAAGGACGAGCACGATACAGACGATCAGGTTGGTCACATTGCCGTCGACAATCGCAGACAGGGCTTTCTGGTAGCCCCTGCGGACCGCGGCCTTGAGATCCAGGCCGGCGCGCAGCTCCTCCCTGATGCGTTCGTAGATGATCACATTGGCGTCGACCGCCATGCCGAAAGTCAGGATGATCCCCGCGATGCCGGGCAGCGTGAGTGCCGCCTTGTTGAGCGAGAGGGCGCCCAGGATCAGGATCGCGTTGCAGGTCAACGCGACCACCGCCACAAGGCCGGCCTTGAGGTAGTAGAGCACCATGAAGATCGCGACGGCGATCAGAGCGATGACGCCCGCGTTCCGACCGGCGATCAGGTTGTCGCGACCGAGCTCGGGCCCCACCGTCATCTGGCTGATCGGGCTGGGCGAGAGGCGGGCCTGCAGCGACCCGGCCGACATCACGCGGACGACATAGTCGATGTCCGACCGCGTGAAGCTGCCCTCGATGATCCCGTTGACCGTGATCCTCGCGCGCAGCGTCGGCGCGGTGTAGATCTCGTCGTCGAGCAGGATCGCCATCTGCCTGCCGGTGTTGGCGCCCGTCAGGTTGCCCAGCGCTCTGGCGCCGCCGGGATCCATCCGGAAACCGATCGCCGGGCGGCCGATCTGGTCGGTGGTGGCGAACGCGGCGGCGACGGACCAGCGGCCCGACTCGTCGGCGTCGGGGATCAGGCGGTACCCCGCGCGATCCCAGGCGAGCATCCAGTACTCGCCGTCGAACTCCTCAACGACATACCCGCGCCGCTCGAACAGCCCGGCGGGGTCTTGCTGGAGGAACTCGTAGTCTTCGATCGAGTTCAGCCAGCCTTCGATCCGGTTGATGCGGAACCAACGCATGTCGTTGGTCCGTGCCCGCTGGGGCCCCTCCTCCCGCAGACGCTCGCGCAGGTCGCGGATCAGCTGCTGGGAGATCTCCTCGCTCGTCGGGTCGACCGTGATGCGGAAGGTCAGCACGCCGGAAGCCCGCAGCAGACGGATCAGGTCCGACGGATCGTCGAGGGCCTGGCGGTTCTGGTTGTAAGTGTCCCACGCGACGACGACGCGCTCGATCTGCTCGGCCGCTTCGGGGTAGCGTTCCTTCAGCCGGTCGATCGCCCGCTGACGCGGGCTGTCGAGCTCGACCATCGTCCGCCGGTCGCGCCCTTCAAGCCGCAGCGGGCGGTCGGAGCGGTTGAGCGCTTCCTCGACCTCCCCCGGCGTGGGGACCGCGTCGAGCACGGCCGAACGGGCGGTGCGGTAGGCGACGCGGGCGTCGATCACCCGGCGTCTGAGCGTGTTGTACTCCGGCTCGCCCGTGCGCCCGTCCTGGCGCATCTCGTCGAGCTCAGCGGCCGAGGCGCTCTGGCGGTCGTAGGTCTCAACGAGCTCGGAAAGCAGGGCGCGGAGCTCGGCGTTGTCCCGGGCGAGCCGGGCCAGACGGGCGGACCGCTCCTGCGGATCGGTGACGCGGACGAGCTGGTCGATCTGCGCTTCGGAGATCGACCGCTCGGCCAGTCGCCCGAGTTCCGTCTCGTACACGCTCCTAAGGCGCCTGGCCTCGGCGCCGGGCAGGGGCATCGTGATCTCGAGGCGGTCGCGCCCCTGGCGGACGATCGAGATCTCGAAGAGGCCGTTGGGGTCGACGCGCTCACGGAGCACATCGATCATCCGCGGGATGACCTGGCCCGGGTCCTCGCCCGGCTCGAGCTGGACGTCGTACAGCAGCGTCACGCCGCCCCTGAGGTCCTTGCCGAGGCGGATCCTCTGGTCGGGCGGGAAGATGCTCACCCCGCAGATCGTGAGGACAAGAAGGACGAGCAGGGCTTTTTTGATCAGCGCATTCATTCGGAGCGGACGCCGGGGACGGGGTGGAGCGCGGGGGATCTCGGCCGCCGACGGGACGGACCGGGCCTCTACGGTAGGTCGGCGATCGGCACCTGACGACGCGTCAGGAGCGTGTCTCAGTCAGCGTTGGCTCGGCGACGGTCTGGGCCGGCCCGACACCCCCGCTCGCCGAGCGGAGCACCTGCTGCACAGCCTGGCGGGAGTATCGGATTTTGCTCGATCCGGTTTCGAGAACGACCTCGTCGTCCTTGAGCTCGACGACGGTGCCGATCTCGCCGCCGATCATCTGCACTTTGTCGTTCCGCCCCAGCCCGCCGAGCATCTCCGCCCGGCGCTTGCGCTGCTTGCGCCCGGACATGCTCGTGAGCAGGATCATGAACACCAGCATGAGGATCAGGATCCAGAAGAACCCCATCCCCCCGGCGCCGCCGGCAGGAGGCTGACCCGGTGTTCCGGTCCCGTCCTGAAGAGCGCCGCCGGGCTGGGCGGGCACGCCCTGCTCGGTCGCCTGGCGAGTCTGGGCGATGATCGGGGCGGGCAGGCCGGAGAGTGACAGCGGGAGGGACATCGTCATCCTTTCAGGTCGTCAGAAAGCCCCCGTCCGGCGGGGGACCCCTCGGAGGCGTCCGCCGTCCCCGGAGCAAGACCCGGGGCGGCAACGGGCCACCGTTGCGCAAAGCCGCGCCAGTCATCTTCCCGGAGCGCCCGCCGGATGTCCACCATCAGGCGCTGGAAGTGGTGCAGGTTGTGCAGGCTCACCAAGATCGGCCCCAGCATCTCCCCGCAGGCAAACAGGTGGCGGATGTACGCGCGGCTGAACGGGGCCCCGTCCGGCGTCGCCCAACCGTGGGAACCCGGATCGCACGCCGGGCAGGAACAGCCCACCTCGATCGGGGAGGGATCAGCCCTGTGGGCGGCGTTGCGGAGGCGGATCTGGCCGGTCCGCGAGAAGGCGTTGGCGTTGCGCCCGTTGCGGGTGGGCAGCACGCAGTCGAACATGTCCACCCCAGAGCGGACCGCCGAAACGATGTCCCGCTCGTACCCGACCCCCATCAGGTACCTCGGCTTGTCTTCTGGCATCAGGGGGGCGGTGTACGCGACCACGCGAGCGATCTCCTCGCTGCTCTCCCCCACCGCGACACCCCCGATGGCGAATCCAGGGAGGTCGTAACTGCAGATACGCTCGGCCGACCAGGCCCGTTCGTCCGGATCGGTGCCGCCCTGCACGATTCCGAAGAGGGCCTGCTCCTGCGGGCGGGCGTGGGCGCCGATGCAGCGATCCAGCCAGCGGACGGTCCGCTCGTTGGCCTCGCGCACGCGCCGGGTGTACACGCCCTCGTCGAGCTTCGCGACGCCCGCGGTCCCCTTCTGACGGATCAGGTTCGGCGGGGCCTCGCCAGGGTCTCTGGCCGGGGGGCAGTCGTCGAAGGCCATGATGATGTCGGCGCCGATCTTGTTCTGTGCATCGATCGCCGACTCGGGCGTCATGCGGACCTTCGAGCCGTCGACGATGCTCTTGAACGAGACGCCGTCCTCGTCGAGAGCGTTGATGTCCGCCATCGAGAACGCTTGAAAGCCCCCCGAGTCGGTCAGGATCGGCCCGGGCCAGTTCATGAATCGGTGGGCCCCGCCCATCTGCTCGACGAGATCGGGCCCGGGCCTGAGCAGCAGGTGGTAGGTGTTGTTGAGGATGATCTGCGCCCCCGTCGCCCGGACCAACTCCGGCAGCAGCCCTTTGACGCTCCCCCGGGTGCCGACGGGCATGAACGCGGGCGTATCGAACGAGCCATGCGGCGTCTCGACCACACCCACACGCCCCCGCGTCGAGAGGGAGCGGTGTGAGATGGTGAACCTGAGCGATTGATCTTGGGGCGGGCGGGGCATGGCGGGAACGCTATCGCCCCCGCCTGCGAGAAGTCTCCGACTGCAGCGCTTTGCGCTCGCGATCGGTCAGGCTGTCGATCCCCTCGTCGCGGACCTTGTCGAGGATGCGGTCGATTTCGCCCGGGTCCGAGGGCGCCGGGCCCTTTGCCTTGCCCTTTGAGCCTCGGGGCCGCCCCCGCTCGGGCTTGCGAGAATCCTGGAAGACATCGAAGAAGTCGCGCAGCAGGTGGTTGTGCTTGATGAAGTACCAGCCAGCGAGCGCCCCGCCGAGGTGGGCCGCGTCGCCCCCGGCGTTCTGACCCCCGAAAAACAGGTTCAGCAGCGCGATCCCCACATAGACGAACGCGAAGGTCCGGATTTTGAACGACACCGGCGGTAACAGGAGTTGCACCCGCTCGTGCGGCGCCAGGCGCGCGCACGCCAAGATCACCCCGAACACACCCGCAGACGCCCCGATCAGCGGCGTCGACGGGTGGTTGGGCAACAGCCCCGGCACGGCCCCGAAGATGTACCCGCCGAGGTTCAGCGCGAGGTACGCCAGCCCGCCGCAGATCCCGCACATGAGGTAGAAGGCGAGGTAGCGTCTGCCCCCGAGTTGCTGCTCGACGAGCCCGCCGAAGACCGCGAGGCCGATCATGTTGAAGAGGATGTGCCAGATGCCGGTCCCGTCGTGGAGGAACTGGAAGGTGATGAGCCTCCAGACCTGCATCTCGAGGAAGGCCTTAGTGGTCGAGAAGTGGCCGTAGGCCCGGAGGGGGTCCATCACGCGGTAGAAGGCGACGCCGACCTGGCGCCCCGAGGGCCGGTGCACGATCGGCGCGTGGGCCGCGCCCGGCGCGATCTCTCTGGCGTGCTGGCGGGGATCCCGGAAGGCGAGTTCGTCGGAATCGACGAATGTGGAGTCGATCTCCGCTCGGTCGAAGACGAACTGGGGCGGGGAGCTCCACACCCCCGAGAGGATGAAGACACCGACATTGATGATGATCAGCCAGAGGTTGACGCTCAGCCCGCGCCGGCCGCCCATCGGACCCAGTCTCGCCGAGCCGCCCTTGTCCTGGATGTAGTCTCTGTCGCTGATGCCCATGGGTCGGGTCCGTCGTGGTCGGTCGTCTGTATCTGTCGTTGCTGTCGTTCGTGGGGCCGGGATCGAGCCCGGCCAAGCATCGGCAAGGAGCGGGCCCGAGCGTGAGCCCGGGCTCAGTGTGAGCCGCTGTTCCGCTTCCGCTCGGTCTCTTTCGAGAGCAGCCGCTTCTCTTTTCTCGTGAGGCTCCCCATGCCGTGCTCGCGGATCTTCGACAGGATGCGGTCGATCTCGGCGAACTCGGCCTCCTCCTTCTCGCGGGCCTTGCGTTCGCGTTCGGCTTCGCGGGCGGCCTGCTTGGGGTCGTAGCGGTCGTAGGCCGCAGAGAGGTCCACGCCCGGCACGCCCCCCGCGGTCGCCTCGAACTTCAGCCGCTGCTTCTCCGCCCAGCAGGTGAACCCGCCGAAGATCGCGATCGCCATCAGCAGCGTCTCGCCCGCGACCATCGCAAAGACAAAGAGCACGCCCGCGACGAGCAGGCCGAGCGTGGTCGAGATCTCCATCGACCGCTCGTACCCGGCGCTCCGCCAGATCAGCGACTGCACCACCCGCCCCGCGTCCATCGGGTACATCGGCAGCAACATGTTGAACGCCAGGAGCAGGAAGTTGATGTAGTGCAGCCACCAGAGCCCGTTGAGCCAGAATGCCGCCTCGCCCCCGGCCGTCGTCAGCGTCGCGGCCGTCACGCCCGGGGCGAACGGGTTGAAGACCACCGCCCCCCACTTGCCACCCGTCGCGATGAGCAGCGAGATCGCGAACACCGGCAAGAGCGCGACATTGACCGCCGGGCCCCCGAGCGTCGTCCACAGGTGCGCCCGCCAGTCGTGCGGCGGACGGCACATCGCAAGGCCGCCGAGCGGCCAAAGAATGATCTCGTCCGCCTCGCCTTGCACGGCGCGGCAAGTAAAACAATGCCCGTACTCGTGCAGCAGCACCAGCCCGAACAACGCACCCATCGCCAGCAGGATGTACCCCGGCCCCATCCCCTCCTGCGATGCGAAACTCACCAGCACCTGCGCCGCGATGTACACGAGGAAGAACAGGTGCAGCCGGACGCGGATCCCCCACGCCGAGTACAGAGACAGCGCCCATGTGAACGGGTTGCTCCCGCCCCCGAATGCGCGGGAGAGCCTGGCTTTCCAGCCGCCGCCCCCCGGGTCCGCTGGCGCTCCCCACCTGCTCATAATCTGGTCGCCCCCCCGCCGAAGCGTCCCTGCTCACGCGCCATGTAGAGCGCGAGCATCGTCTTGGCGTCGATGATCTCGCCCCGCTCGATCATCGCCATCGCCTCGGGGATCTCGACGGGGTGGACGGTGATCCGCTCGGAGTCTTCCAGCTCCTGGCCGACCAACTCCAGCCCGCTGGCGAAATAGACATGCATGAGCTCGTCGGTCAGGCCGGGGCTGGTGTAGAAGCGTCCCATGTGGTCCAGAACATCGGCCCTGTAGCCCGTCTCCTCGACCAATTCCCGAGATGCGGTGGTCTCGGGGGGCTCGCCGGGCTCCAGCCCCCCCGCGGGGACCTCCCAGAGCGTCTCGCCGACGGGCACCCGCCCGTTGCGGATCAGGACCACGCGGTCGGGCTCGCCCGTCTGAACGAGCAGCGGGACGATCGCGACCGCCCCGGGGTGCTCGACAAACTGACGGGAGGAGTCGTTGCCGGCGGGATCACGGACCGTCACCTCGACAAACCGGAAGCGGCTGCCGCTGGCGAGGGTCTTCGAGTCGATCACCCGGTCGGCGTTGGCGTGGTCGGTCATTGACAGATCGTACTGGCTCGGGGCCTGCGAAAGTGCTTTAGCGACGGCGAACGATTCACCGGTTCCAGGTCATCGCCCCGTACACACCCGTCTCCCCAAGCTCCTCGGCGATCCGGATGAGTTGGTTGTACTTCGCGTTCCGGTCGCTGCGGCACGGTGCGCCCGTCTTGATCTGCCCGCAGTTGGTCGCCACCGCGATGTCCGCGATCGTCGCGTCCTCGGTCTCGCCCGAGCGGTGGCTCAGCACGCAGCTGAACCGGTTGCGCATCGCGTAGTCAACCGTGTCGAAGGTCTCGCTCAGCGTGCCGATCTGGTTGACCTTGATCAACACCGAGTTGGCGCACCCTTCGGCCACGCCGCGCTCGACGAATTTCTTGTTGGTCACGAACAGGTCGTCGCCGACGAGTTGCACCTTCTCGCCCAGACGTTCGGTCAGCTTGCGCCAGCCCTCCCAGTCGTTCTCGGCCAGCCCGTCCTCGATCGAGCGGATCGGGTACTTCTTGCACCAGCCGGCCCAGAGGTCGATCAGGTCGTCGGACGACACCGTCTCGCCCGAGGACGAGAAGAACTTGTACCCCTGCTTGCCTTCCTTCTCCGCCTCGTTCCACAGCTCGCTGGTCGCCGGGTCGAGCGCGACGAAGATCTCTTCGCCCCATGAATCGCCGGCCTTGTC
>SLFH01000289.1 GCA_007124345.1 Phycisphaerales bacterium
GACCGGGCGGACATCGACACGCGGGCGGATGTGTACGCGCTGGGGGTGCTGCTGTACGAGCTGCTGGCGGACAAGCGCCCGCTGCGCTTTAACCCGGAGGAGCAGACGCCGATCGAGTCGGCGCGGATTGTTCGTGAAGAGCCGCGGACGCCGATCGGGGAGGTCGTGCCCGGGCTGCACGCGGACCTTCGTGCGATCGTGTCCAAGGCGATCGCGATCGACCGCGACGAGCGGTACCAGCAGGCGTCGGAGCTCGCCGACGACATCGACCGGTACCTGCGGCGAGAGCCGGTCTCGGCGCGCCGGGCGGGGGCGACGCGAAGGCTGGTGATGTTCGTTCGGCGCAACCCGGTGCCTTCGGGGTCGCTGATGCTGCTGGGGGTGGTGCTGCTGGCCTTTGCGCTGGTGTCCACGGTGCTGTGGCGCCGGGCGCAGGCGAACTTCGCCTTCGCCGAGGAGCAGCGGGTGATCCTCGATCGTGAGCGGGCGGAGCTGCAGGAGGCCAACGAGGCCCTCGACGAGCAGCGCCGGACCGCGAACGCGATCCGCGAGATCCTGGTCGACATTCTTGAAGAGGGCAACCAGCCCCGGGCGGGCACGCTGAACCCGCCGACGGTCGTCGAGGCGGTGGAGGACTACCTCGCCAGGCGGACGGGGCGCGTCTCTGAGTTTCCCGCGGCCGAGGCGGTGGTGCGGGTCGCGCTCGCCCGGGCGTACCGCAACCAGGCGAAGTACGAGGCGGCGGCGAGGGAGTACCGGCGGGCGGTGGGGCTGTGGTCGGACGCGGGTCCCCGCTTCCTGGATTCGGCGCAGTGGGCGAGACTCGGGCTGGTTGACGTCCATCTGGACGCGGGGGACGACGAGGAGGCCGAGGCCCTCGCCCGCGTCGTGATCACTATCGACGGGCAGAACGCGGGGGGCTCGGGCGTCGGCGTGCGGCTGGCGCGCGCGCAGATCGGCCTGGCGCAGGCCCAGCTCGGGCTGGGTCGTCCGGAGGCGGCTTGGCGTTCGACCGAGGCGGCGGGGGCCCTCATCGGGGGGATGGAACAGGGGGCCGCCGAGGCGTTGCGATGGCGGTACCAGCAGGTCCGCGAGCAACTGGAATCCGCGCAGGGTCGGGGCTGATTTCGGCGACCGGTCTGGCGCACGCGTCGCGGGGTTGCTGCTGCGCCGCGATCGCCCCTTACGCGTTCTGGACGGGGGTTGGAACACCACTTTGGGCCTGATTCCGGGTGGGCGGTCGGTGCGCGGCGTATGCCCGAAGCGGGGCCCCTGGACACGCGATGTGTTGTCGCAGACCGACCGCCCGGGGAGGCGTATTCGTCGAGTGCGGAGGAACGCGTCCAAAGTCGCCACTCGGATTCGTCGACAAACCCGTTGCAACCGGAACGCGATCGGTGTTCGCGACCGGCACCCCCAAGCTTGCCGCCGATGAAGCCGGCGGCCGACCCCTGGAGCAACGGTGATGAACCTCAAGCGACGCCTCTTTGCCGATGGCCAGTTTCCGCGGCGTGTGGCGCAGGGCGCCGCAGCCCTCGCGCTGTTTGCCGGCACCCCGATCGCGCTCGCCCAGAGCGGTGTCGGTGACGCTGCGGACTCGAAGGATGTCTTTGTCAGCGAGTTCGATCTGGTGAACCTGACGGTCCGGGACGAAGACCTGACGACGGTGCTGCAGATGCTCTCGATGCAGAGCCAGCGGAGCATCGTGGCGACCCAGAATGTCTCCGGACGCGTGACCGCGAACCTGTACTCGGTCACCTTCGGCGAGGCGCTGGACGCGATCTTGCTGTACAACGGATTCGGGTACTACGAAGAGGGGAACACCATCTTCGTGATGCCGATCGAGGAGATCCAGGCCCGCGAGGCGGCGCGGATGCGCCGCGTCAGCCGCGTGGTCGCGCTGAACTACCTCAACGCGGTGGACGCGGCCCAGTTCGCCTCGCCGCTGCTCTCCAGCGGTGGCACGATCACCACGATCGGCGCGACGCCGGACTTCTCGATGGGCAGCGACCTGCCGACGGGCAAGGACAACTACGCCGCCGAGGCGCGCCTGGTGATCAACGACTTCGAGGACAACATCGAGGTCATCAGGGAGCTGCTCGCCTCGCTGGACACGCGTCCCGCGCAGGTGCTCGTGGAGGCGACGATCCTCCAGAGCTCGATCAGCGAGGCCAACGCGTTCGGCATCGACTTCTCGATCCTGGGCGGCCTGGACTTCGCCGACTTCACCGACATCGGCGGGCCGCTCCGCGTGGTCGACGGGCTGATCACCGGCGGCTCGGGCGCCGTCGACGGTAACGGTGGGGGTGTCGGTGGCGCCATCCCCGACGACGGTCGGGGCGTCGGGATCGGCAGCACGGTCGGCAACACCCAGGGCAACGCGGGCTTCAAGGTCGGCGTCGTCAACGACTCGTTCGCCGTGTTCATGCGTCTGCTCGACGAGGTCGGCGACACAACGATCATCAGCAACCCCAAGGTGCTGACGCTGAACCGCCAGCCCGCCAGCGTGCAGGTCGGGCGTCGCGTGGGCTACCTGAGCACCACCACGACCGACACGGCCTCCACCCAGACCGTCGAGTTCCTCGAGACCGGCACGCAGCTCTTCTTCCGCCCCTTCGTGACCAACGAGGGCTTCATCCGCATGGAGCTGCGCCCGAGAGTCAGCCAGCCGATCATCCGCACCGTCAGCGACGGCGCCGGCCGGACCCTGACCATCCCCGACGAGGACACGAGCCAGCTCGTGACCAACGTGCTGGTGCGTGACGGGCAGACGATCGTGCTGGGCGGCCTGTTCACCGAACGCACCGCCTCGACGCGCCGCCAGGTGCCGTTCGTGGGCGACCTGCCGCTGCTCGGCGCCGCGTTCAGGGGCCACAGCGACACGACGGACCGTGCCGAGATCATCTTCATGATCACGCCGACGATCCTGAACGACCAGATCCTGATCGAGCAGGGCGAGCGGGCGAAGGAGCTGGTGCACAACACCCGCGCCGGCGCCAGAGAGGGCCTGCTGCCCTGGAGCCGCGAGCGTCAGTCTTCGCAGCTGCTGATCGAGGCGGAGCGTCTGGCGTCGCAGGGCCGGACCGATCAGGCGCTCAACCGGGTGCAGCGGTCGCTGTCTCTGAACCCCAATCAGCCCGAGGCGATCGGTCTCCGCACCCGCCTGATGAACGAGCAGGCCCACTGGCCGACCCGCAGCCTCCTCAACGAGATCATCCACGAAGAGGCCACGCAGCGTGCGACGACCTACGGCTTCGGCGACGAGGCCGACGGGTTCGAGGTCGTCTCCAAAGAGCAGACCAAGAAGGTCGCCGGCGGGGTCGCCAAGACCACCAGCGCCAAGGCCGAGTCGATCGACCCGCCCCTGACCCCGCTGACGGACGATGGCGACGACACCTACCCCGTGCCGCCTTCGCAGCGGTTCGGTCCCGCGGACTTCTCTTGGGTCGGCGACGAGCTTCGGGTGCCTCCGTCGCGTGAGTTCACGGTCTCGACCATGGACGACGCGCCCTCGGCGGACGCTCAGACAGCACCGACCGAAACGGTCGACGCGGGCAAGCCGAGCCGCGAGCTGCCCGAGAATTTCCGCGAGATGGCCCGCGAGGCCGCCGAGCGTTACGAGCGTGAGCGTGTCGAGGAGCGGGGCGCCCAGCCGCGTCGGACCACGACAACGCGCAGCAACCAGGACTTCATCGATCAGTACCTGACGATGACGGGCCGCGGGGCGGGACCGAAGGGAGAACAGACCCCCTCGAGCGATTCGCCGACGAGGCTGGCCGATGCGGACGCCGCGGCCGAGGAGAGCTTCGACCGCAACGCGAGCTCGATCGACCCCGACACCTTCACCTTCTTCAACATCTTCGACCGCGAGCTGGCCAACAGCTTCCGTCGAGCGGCGCTGCGAGCGTACCGCGAGATGCGTGACAGCGGGACCGAGGTCACCGGCGTCCCCGAGGGCGGGGGCAACGACTGAAACGGACGGCCCGGGGCATTAACCCGGGCCGTTTTCGGACCGATACCCCGCATGTGATCTGATAGAAACGCAACCTCCAACCGGAGATAAAGACCCATGTCCCGCAAGAACGCAAGGATGCTGCTGGTTTCCCTGGTCTGCTCGGCCGGCCTGCTCACCGGCTGCACGCAGAGCAGCCGGAACAAGGAGTATGTCAGCACCGCGAAGGCCAAGGCCGACGCGATGAAGGCCGGCACCGAGTTCCAGATGGCCCACCAGGCCTTCCTCGCCGGCGACCTCGCCAAGGCACGCACCAAGGTCGAGCAGTCGCTGTCGCTGAACCCGAATGTCGCCCGCTCGCATGTGCTCCGCGGCCGGATCCTGATGGAGCAGTCCCAGCTCGGCCCGGCTCTGGAAGCGATGGAGATGGCCAAAGCCATCAGCGAAGAGTCCGCCGAGGCGTGGTACTACGAGGGCATCGTCTTCGAGCGACTCACTAGGCGTGAGCGGGCTCTGAACAGCTTCATGACCGCGGCCCGCCTGGACGACACCAACGCGGGGTACCACATCGCGGCCGCCGAGGTGTTCGTCGATCTCGGCCGCTACAACGACGCCGAAGAGTTCCTTCTCAACGCGGGTTCGCAGTTCGAGCACAACTCGGGCGTGCGCCACACGCTCGGGCAGATCGCGATGCTGCAGGGCGACTTCGTGCGTGCGGCGGTGCTGTTCAACGAGGCTCGCCTGCTCGCCCCCGACGAGCTGGCGATCGTCGAGGACCTGGTCGACGCGCAGATCCGTTCTAACCGCTTCAACGACGCCGAGAGCAATCTCTCTCGCCTGCTCAGCCGCACCGACTACAAGGACAGGCGCGACCTGCAGCACCTCCGGGCCAACTGCCTGATCGAGCTGGACCGCTTCAGCGAGGCGCGCCAGGTTCTGATGGCGCTGACCAACGACAGCGAGGGCGCCAACGACATCGACGCGTGGATCAAGCTCGGGCGTGTGAGCGTCGCGATGCGTGACGAGCGTCAGCTCCGCCGGTGTGCCCAGCGTGCCGTCGCGATCGCGCCCAACCGGGCCGACGGGCACATGCTGATGGCCGTCTCGCTCCGGCTGCAGAACCGCAACGATGACGCGCTCCGCAGCGTGGACCGCGCGATCACCGCCGAGCCCAAGAATGTCAACGCGCACACCATGCGGGGCATGATCCTCCAGGACCTCGGACGCACCGTCCACGCCCGGGAGGCCTTCCGCAACGCCTTGGCGATCGACCCTAACAACCAGACCGTCCGGGCGCTCGCCCGCGGCGGCTCGGCCAGCCCCGTCGCCACCGTCCCGACCGACGGCAACGACTGAGTCTTCCCCGCAGGAGCTTTTCAGGCGGGCCGAAGGTCCACCAGAATCGGCTCGACGCGGCAAATCCCGTTCCACCGGTTGAGCCCCGGCGTGACGATCGCTTCGATCATCGCGCCGGGGCTTATCCCTTGCACCCGCTCGGCCCAGCGCCAGCCAAGGAACTGCACGGTCTGGCGGCCGTCGGTCACCGTCAGGCGGGCGTGGTCGCCCGCGGCACCGAAGAAGCGGGGCAGCACGCTGACCCGGAGCCCGCGCAGGCGCACCTGCACCGGCGGGTTGTCGCGCCCGAACGGCTCCATGCGGGCGAGCTCGTTTATCGAGTCGATCGTCAGCTCGCCGAGCGTCGCTTCGGTGTCGTAGCGGGTGGTGCGCACGAGATCGTGCGGCGCGAGCTCTGCGTTGGTCCGCTCGATGAAGCGTTCTGTGAATGTTTCGAGGTTTGAGGTCTGCAGGCGGAGGCCCGCGGCCATGTCGTGCCCGCCGTAGCCGGCCAATAGATCCGCGCAGTCCGTCAGCGCCGCGTGGAGGCTGAAGCCGTCGATCGAGCGTCCCGAGCCTCCGGTGAGCTCGCCCGCCCGCTGCATCAGGATCACGGGGCGGGCGAAGCGTTCAACGAGCCTCGAACAGACGATGCCGACGACGCCCGGGTGCCAGTCCTCGTGGGCGAGGACGATCGCCCGGCGGCTGTCGCCGGTCATGCCCGAGGCTTCGGCAAGCTCGCAGGCTTGGTCGAAGATCGCTTTTTCTACGCGTCGGCGCTGGTCGTTCTGGCGGGCGAGTTGGGCGGCGAGCGCTTCGGCCCGTTCGCCCGAAGCGGTGGTCAGCAGCTCGACGGTGTCTCGCGCGTGCCCGAGTCGCCCGCAGGCGTTGATCCGCGGGGCCAGGCGGAAGGCGACATCGTCCGCCTTGACCTTCTCGTTGGCGAGGTCGCACGCCTCGACGAGCGCCCGCAGCCCGCCCAGAGGCGAGCCCTGGATCCGCCCGAGCCCGAACTTGGCGATCGCCCTGTTCTCATCGGTCAGCGGCACGACATCCGCGACCGACCCCAGCGCCGCGAGGGCCAAGAGCTCGATCAGCAACGCCCGCAACCCGGGCTCGACCTTGGCCGAGCCGGACTTCATCGTGCACATCCGCCACGCGAGCTTGTACGCGACGCCCGCGCCGCAGAGCCCTTCGAACGGGTACGCCGAGCCGGGCGCGCGCGGGTGGACGATCGCGAAGGCGTCGGGCAGTTCGGCCTCGTTGGCCGGGGGATTGTGGTGGTCGGTGATGATCAGGTCGACGCCGAGCTTGCGGGCGACTGCCGCGGGACCGACGGCTGTGATCCCGCAATCGACCGAGACGATCAGCGTGCAGCCATCTTCGGCGAGCGAGGCGATCGCGTCTTCGTGCAGGCCGTAGCCCTCGTCGATGCGGTGGGGGACATAGCAGACGATCTGCCCCTCGCTCTCTGCGCCGGGCGCCGCTTGCGGTCGGATCGCGGTCATGGTGTGGAAGAGGATGGCGGTGGCGGTGGCGCCGTCCGCGTCGTAGTCGCCGTAGATCGCGATGCGTTCGCCCCGCTCCAAGGCCGCGAGTATGCGTTCTGCGGCCCGGTCGAGCCCAGGGATCAGCGAGGGGTCGTGGAGGTGGCCGAGGCTCGGGTGCAGGTAGGCCCCCGCGGCCTGTTCACCGACGATCCCTCTGGCCGAGAGCACCCGGTCCAGCAGCGAGACGCCTTGCGCGGGGGCCCCGGGGGCGCGGGGCGACCAGCGAAAGAGCATGCCGCGGTCGTCTTGGGCGGTCCCGACGGGGTGTGGCGTGGCTGCCGTCTGGGTTGTACTGTCGGCGGGGCTCGGCATCCGTGCCTGTCTCTCTCCTGCCCTTCCTGAAAGGACGGCGTTGATGGTCAAGCTCAACAAGATATACACCCGCACCGGTGACGACGGCACAACCGGCCTGGTGACCGGCGGGAGGGTGTCGAAAGCCTGCCCGAGGGTCGAGGCGTACGGCGCGGTTGACGAGGCGAACGCGACGATCGGCCTGGCGATCGTCGAGGCCTGCCGCCCGACGGCCAACGCACCGACCGACCGGGCCATTGCAGATCTGCTCCGATCGATCCAGCACGACCTGTTCGACCTCGGGGCGGACCTGGCGACCCCGATCACGCCCGATCCCGAGCACCCGCCGCTGCGCATCGTCGAGGGGCAGACCAAGAGGCTGGAGGAGGCGATCGACCGGTACAACGAGAATCTGGAACCGCTCCAGAGCTTCGTGCTGCCCGGGGGCTCGCCGATCGCCGGAGCGTTGCACCTGGCCCGGACCGTCGTCCGCCGGGCCGAACGCCACGCGGTCCTGCTGCGTGAAGGCGGCGGGGCGGAGGCGGCCCACGACGAGGCGATCCGCTACCTCAACCGCCTGAGCGACCTGCTGTTTGTGCTCTGTCGTGTGGCCAACGACAACGGGAGCACGGATGTGCTGTGGAAGCCGGGGAAGAATCGGTGAGATCAGGGCGCTGGGCGCGGGGTGCTGGGTACGGGGCTCGCAGAGATCGACGCTGACAGAAAAGACCCGACCCTTCGCTCCGCTCAGGGATCGGCGTCAAGGTCGCTGGCATCGGTGGTGGCACAGCTCTCCGAGCTGTGCCTGAGGACCTGCTGCCGAAACTGGTCTCCAACAGCACGGGTGGGAGAGCTGTGCCACCCGGGACCCAGCGCCCCGTCAAACCTTCGTCCCCTTGACCCTTTCCGGGTCGGTGTACTTGACCAGGGCGTCGGCCATTCGGACGCCGTTGATGTTCGCCAAGGTGATCAGCCAGGCGAGGACATCGGCGAATTCTTCTTCGAGGTTCTTAAGTTGTTCGGGTGTCGGGGACTGGCCGGGGCCGCACTCGTGGAGACTGGTGGCGAGCTCTCCGACCTCCTCGATGAGCCACATGAAGGTGCCGGGGGTGCCTCGGGCGCTGTCGGTGGCGTAGTAGCGTTCGCGGATGAGTTCCTGGAAGCGGTCGATGGTGAGGTCGGCGTTGGGCGGGTCTGCCGGTCGTTCGCTGGTCATGGGCGGAGGGTAGCGGACGGGGGATCTTGAGGGCGCTTGTTTGCTTGGGGGCTTGCCGGGCCCCTGTTGGCGGGTACCATTGTCCCCTTACAGAAATACCCACGGCGTTGGTGCGCCGGGGACGGAGCAGGACAGTACATGCCGACGATCAACCAGCTCATCCGCAACCCGAGGCGCTCCCCCAAGGCCAAGTCCAAGGTGCGCGACCTCGACGCGTGCCCCCAGCGCCGCGGCGTCTGTCTCAATGTCCGCACCGTCACGCCCAAGAAGCCCAACTCCGCCCTCCGCAAGGTCGCCCGCGTCCGCCTGTCCAACGGCAAGGAAGTGACGG
This sequence comes from Phycisphaerales bacterium, assembly GCA_007124345.1. GTDB lineage: Bacteria > Planctomycetota > Phycisphaerae > Phycisphaerales > UBA1924 > SLFH01. The sequence goes on from SLFH01000289.1 coordinate 8,676, forward strand.
CCTACATCGGCGGCGAAGGCCACAACCTGCAGGAGCACTCGATCGTCCTCGTCAGAGGCGGCCGAGTCCGTGACCTCCCGGGTGTCCGCTACCACATCGTGCGAGGCACGCGCGACTGCCTCGGCGTCGACGGGCGCAAGCAGGCCCGCTCCAAGTACGGCGCTAAGCAGTCGAGCAAGTAAGACAATCCGATACTTCAGGGCGGCCGCAGTGGTCGCCCGGGCAAGTAATCGCCCCGGTCTTCCGACCCGCGGGGCGGTGAACAGTGCCGGCAGACGCCGGCGGATGAGCCGAAAGGAAGGCAGCCCATGGCCGGCCGTATCACCAAGAGTGAAGAGCAGCTCCGCCCCGACCCTCGCTACAACGACAAGGTCTTGGCGAAGTTCATCAACTGCATCATGTACGACGGCAAGAAGTCCGTCGCCCAGCGCGTGATGTACGACTGCCTGGACCTGATCCAGGAAAAGCTCAAGACCGAGACGGACCCGAACGCCCCGCAGGAGGCGATCGAGGTCTTCCAGATGGCGATCAACAATGTCAAGCCGGCGGTCGAGGTGCGTTCCAAGCGCATCGGAGGCGCCAACTACCAGGTGCCGATGCAGGTGAACCGCAAGCGTCAGCAGTCGCTGGCGTTCCGCTGGATCATCCAGTCGGCACGCTCAGAGCGCGGGCGCCCGGTCGCGTCGCGTCTGGCCGAAGAGATCTACAACGCCGCACGGGGCGAGGGCAAGGCGATGACCACCCGCGACCAGACCCACCGCATGGCCGACGCCAACAAGGCGTTCGCGCACTTTGCGTGAGGAGGGGCGTAGGGCTCGGGGTGTGGGGGGTCGCCCGGCAAGGCCGGGCGGGGAGCGGGCAAGCGAACGCCCTAACCTCGACGCCGATCCCTGAGCGAAGCGAAGGGTCGGGTCCGCCCCGTACAATCAAGCAGAGCAAGATCAACCGCCGCCGGGACACCCCGGCGGCGGTGTTCGTATGCTCGCCTGCGGAACACCTCTGAACCGGAGCCGCAACATGCCACAAGACGAAGCCCCGCAGCACGGACTCTCCGAACCCATCGGCGACTACACCTTCGCCATACCCGACGGCGAGGTCTCGCTCGCCGACCTCTTCGTCGGCAAGCGCGACCTGCTCGTCGTCCACAACATGGGCAAACGATGTTCCTACTGCACCATGTGGGCGGACGGGTTCAACGGGCTGCTGCGGCATCTGGAGGACCGGGCCGCATTCGTCCTCGCTTCGCCCGACGAGCCGCGGGTGCAGCGGGCGTTCGCAGAAGAACGCGGCTGGAAGTTCCGCATGGTCTCGACAATGGGCTCAAGCTTCAACGCCGACCTCGGCTTCGAGCCCGAGCATGGCAAGGTCGCGCCCGGCGTGAGTGCCCTGTACAAACAGGACGACGGGACGATCGTCCGCACCGGCAAAGCCGTCTTCGGCCCCGGCGACCTCTTCAACAGCGCCTGGCCCATGTTCGACCTGCTCAAGGACGGGGCGAACGGGTGGGGGCCGAAGTAGTCGACGCGGCTCAGAGTTAAAGATGCATCAAGAGCCCCGACCCTTCGCTTCGCTCAGGGATCGGCGTCCAGGTCTCGGGAGTCCGTGTCCGGCTCGCCTGCTCTACCGCTCGACCCTCTCGCCCGCCGTAGGCGGGCGCCCCCCGCGCCCTAAACAACAAACTCCGTCTCGCCCAGTGTCTCGTCCACCCTCGCCCGGAACTTCTCGTACCCCTCGCGTCCCATCAGGCCGAAGGTCGCCTTTTTGCCGAGCTCCACGGCGGGCTGATCGAACGCGTCGATGCCGAGCATCAGGCCGGCGTAGGCCGTGGTGATCTGCCAGAGGTTGATGAACTGGCCGATGTGGCGTGCGTTGATCTCGGGGAAGCGGATGGTGAAGTTTGGGCGCTGGCTCTCGACGAGGGCGTACTCGGTCGCCCGCTTCTCGGCGTTGAGCAGTCGCGACATCGTGGTGTCTTCGAGGTACTGGAGCTCGGGCACGCCGAAGCCGCCGGGGATCTCCGCGTCCGACGAAAACTTCTGCACTTCCAGGAAGCAGATCACCTTGTCGTTGGGGCCCTCGCGGTAGAGCTGGACCTGCGAGTGCTGGTCGGTCGCGCCCAAAGCCTTGACGGGTGTGAAGCCGGCGTAGACCTCGTCGCCGCCGGTCGAGAACTGCTTGCCCAGGCTCTCGGCCCAGAGCTGGCGGAACCAGTCGGCCATGAGGTAGAGCTGGTTGCTGTAGGGCATCATCACATGGTTGGTCTTGCCCTTGCGGGCGCCGAGCTCGACCAACAGCGTCGCAAGCAGGGCCGCGGGGTTTTTCGTCAGCTGCGGGCGCGAGCAGACCTCGTCCATCTCCGCAGCGCCCGTCAGCAGCGACTCGATATCGATCCCCGCCATCGCGGCCGAGAACAGCCCGACGGGCGAGAGCACGCTGAAGCGTCCGCCGACGCCCTCGGGCACGGGCAGGGTCTCGTACCCCGCCTCGTCGCAGATGCGGCGCATCGTGCCCTTCTCGGGATCGGTGATGGCGACCACATGCTCCTTGGCCCGGTCGCCGAGGCGAGATTCGAGCAGCCGCCGGACGATCATGAACTGTGCGGCGGTCTCCGCCGTCTCGCCGGACTTGCTGACCACATTGAACAGCGTGCCCTCCAGGCCCCCGAGCTCCTCGATCGCGTGCAGGACGCTGTTGAAGTTCACCGGGTCGACATTGTCGATCACGAAGATGCGGGGTCCCGGGCGGTCGGCGTCGTCGAGCAGGTTGTAAGTGGGAGTGTTCAGGGCGGATTGCAGGGCGATGTTGCCCAGGGCCGAGCCCCCGATGCCCAGGACGACCAGGTTCTCGAACTTGCCGCGGCAGCGGTCGGCGACCTCGTGGACGGCGGCGAGGTGGGCGCGGCGCATGTCGCCGAAGGGCAGCTCGCGCCAGCGTTCCCACCCGGTGCCCCGGGAGTCGTCGAGGCGTTCTGTGAGGCGTTCGGCGGCCTTGTCGAGCTCCGAGCCTCGGGCGAGGCGGTCGGGGTCGAGCCCGTGGGAACCGACGCGTCCGGCCAGGCAGTTGGCGTAATCGATCTTGAGCATGGCATCAGGGTAGCGGAATCCGGTCCGATCGTGGAGGATTCGTGCTCCCCCCGGCTACGCTGAGCGTCCCGGAGGCTCCGCCCCGGCACGCCCCAGCCCCTCCGCTGAACCCCCCAGGACGCACCCCGATGACCAACCCCTGGCACGATGTCACGCCCGCGACCGACAAGCACGCCCTGCCCGAGCATGTCAAGGCGATCATCGAGATCCCCAAAGGATCCAGCAACAAGTACGAGCTGGACAAGAAGTCCGGCATGCTGAAGCTCGACCGGGTGCTCTCCTCGGCCGTGTACTACCCGGCAAACTACGGGTTTATCCCCCAGACGATGGCCGAGGACGACGACCCGCTGGACATCCTGGTCTTCTGCGCCGAGAAGATCCCGGGCATGTGCGTCTGCGAGGCGCGGGTGGTCGGCCTGATGACGATGGTCGACGACGGGCAACCGGACCACAAGATCATCTCGGTGCTCGTCAACGACCCCGAGTACGCCGACTACAGCAAGGCGAGCAACTTCCCCGTCCACACATTCAAGATGCTCAAGCGGTTCTTCGAGGACTACAAGCAGCTTGAAGAGAAGCAGGTCGAGGTCGACGAGATCATGCCGGCCCAGGCGGCCTACGCCGTCATCGAGGACGCGCTGGCCCGTTACTGGCAGCTCCGCCAGCGGGGCGAGCTGGCGGGGCTCTAGGGGTGGCTGTGGGGGTCGGGGCCGACGCAGGGTTGCCGCCCTACGCTCGCCCCATGTTCCGGGATATCGATCGGGTGCTGATCGATCGCGAGCGGATCGCCAGCCGTGTGCACGACATGGCGGCCGATCTCGCCGACGATCTCGTGCGCGACATGGGGCCGGCGGGGCCCGATGGCGAGCCCGGGCAGGTGGTCTTCATCCCGATCCTGACGGGGGCGATCGTCTTTGTCGCCGACCTGATCCGGCACCTGCCCTTCAAGCTGCGGCTGGAGCTCGTGGCGATCTCCAGCTATCCGGGGCGGTCGATGACCTCACGCGGGGCGGCGATGCGGTCGGCCCTGCCCGACAACCTCGGCGGGCGCCATGTGGTCATTGTCGACGACATCCTCGATTCTGGGCGCACACTCGCGCTGATCACCTCGCTGGTGCGCGAGCAGTCGCCGGCGAGCGTGCGGACCTGCGTGCTTCTGGACAAGAGAGTCCCCAGATCCGAGGCGATCGTCCCGGATTACGCCGGCTTTGAGATCCCCGACGAGTTCGTGGTCGGGTACGGGCTCGACTACGACGGGTACTACCGCAACCACCCGGACATCGCGGTGCTCAGGCCCGACGCGATCTCGCCCGAGGGAGCAGACGGGGCGGGGGGCGGGGCGTGACGCCCGTCATCGGCCTGGCCGGGGGGATCGGCAGCGGCAAGAGCACCGTCGCGCGTGCGTTCGCGGAACTCGGGTGCCTCGTGCTCGATTCCGACGCGGAGGCCAAGCAAGCCCTCCAGCGGCCAGAGGTCCGCGATCAGCTTGTCGGTTGGTGGGGGCCGGGGGTGCTTGACGAGTCGGGCCAGATCGACCGCCGGCGTGTGGCGCAGATCGTCTTCGCCGACGCCGCCGAACGCCGGCGCCTGGAGGGGCTGATCCATCCGCTGGTCAAGAAGAGCCGCCGGGAGGCGGTCGGGCTGGCACGGGGGAAGCCCGGGGTGGTGATCGACGCGCCGCTGCTGTTCGAGGCCGGGCTGGAGGGCGAGTGCGACGAGGTAGTGTTCGTCGAGGCTTCGCGGGCGAGGAGGCTGGAGCGGGTGCTCCGGACGCGGGGGTGGGACGAGGAGGAGTTCGACCGTCGGGAGGCGGCCCAGATGCCGCTGGAAGAAAAGCGCCGGAGGTGCCGTTTTGTGATCGTGAACGAGGACGACGGGCCGCGGGTCGAGGAGGCCCGGGCGGTTCTTGAAGCGATTCGAAAGGGAATAGCGGGCGGGGCGGGGGCGTAGAGGGAAACCTGTCCCTGTCGGCCGGGTTGGGCCCGGGGTTGTTCGAGCGGGCGTAGTCGGGGTACAATGCAGCGTCGAAGCCGTGGGGCCTCCATGCCCCGCGGGTGACCCTCGCCATAGTTTCCTCTCCGAGCGTGTTTTGGCCTGAAGGCAGGTCATCCGGATCGTCTGCAAGGCCGTCCGGGTCCGCGCGTGCGGAGAGCACGATCTCCGGCCATTTCAGCGGCAGCGTTTTCAGCCGCACGGCCGGGAGGATCCGAATCTGAGCCGCAGAACGGGCCAAGGCCGGCCCGGCGCGCGCCCCCTGTTTCCAGTCAGAACAAGCAAAGAGAAGAGCGACCGGCACATGGCCAGATCGAGCAAAGCCGTTGATGAAGAGCGCCGTGACGAGAGCGGCGGCGGGACGAAAGCGCCCGCGAAACGCAAGACGCGTTCGCGCAAGGCCCCGGCCCAATCGGAGGGATCAACCGTGAGCACCGGCGAGAAGCAGGCCCAGTCCGAGCCCAGCAACGAGCCCAAGGCCCCCGACGCGCCGAAGGAAGCCAAGGCGCCCGAGCAGCCCCGGGAGCAGAAGCCTTCCGGCGACGACTCGCGAGGCTCGGGGAACGGCTCCGGCCACAACACCGACCACAAGCGCCAGGACCAGAACCAGCGCAACCAGCAGGACCAGAACGATCGCGGCGGACGCCGCAAGCGCAAGAAGCGCAAGGGAGGCGGCGGAGGCGGCGGCGGCGGGGGACAGGGCGGCCACCGTCCCTCCGACAGGCCCGACCACCACCTGCCCAGCGACGAGGAGCTGGAGCGCGAAGCCGCCGAACTTGAGCGGATCGTCGCCAAGAGCGGGTACCAGGAGGCCAAGGACGCGCTGACGATCACGCAGCTGCAGCGTATGGAGATGGAGGAGGTCTTCAAGGTCGCCGAGAACGAGGGCCTGGAGGACTTCCACCAGATCCCCAAGCAGGACCTGATCTTCAAGATCCTCAAGGCCCGGGCCGCCAAGCAGGGCCTGATGTTTGGCGAGGGCACCTTGGAAGTGATGCCTGACGGCTTCGGCTTCCTGCGTTCGCCCGAGCAGAGCTACCTCCCCGGCCCCGACGACATCTATGTCAGCCCGAGCCAGATCCGGCGCTTCGGCCTACGCAAGGGCATGGTCGTGCGAGGCGCCGTCCGCCCGCCCAAGGAGAGCGAGCGGTACTTCGCGCTGCTCCGTGTCGAGAAGGTCAACGGTCGTGAGCCCTCGGCGATCAACAGCCTGATCAACTTCGAGGACCTGGTTCCGCTGCACCCCGAGGAGCGGTTCGTTCTCGAGACGACGCCCGAGCGTTTCGAGACGCGCGTGATCGACCTCGTCACGCCGCTGGGCAAGGGCCAGCGCGCGTTGATCGTTGCCCCGCCCAGAACGGGCAAAACGATCATCCTCCAGCAGATGACCCAGGCGATCAACAAGAACTACCCGAATGTCAAGATCTTCGTGCTGCTCGTCGACGAGCGCCCCGAGGAGGTGACCGACTTCCGTCGCAACAGCGGCAAGGATGTCGAGGTCGTCGCCAGCACCTTCGACGAGCAGTCCTCCCGCCATGTGCAGATCGCCGATGTGATCATCGAGAAGGCCAAGCGGATGGTCGAGTTCGGCGACGATGTGGTCATCTTCCTCGACTCGATCACGCGTCTGGCCAGGGCCTACAACTCCGAGATGCCCCACTCGGGCAAGATCATGACCGGCGGCATCGACGCCAACGCCCTGCAGAAGCCCAAGAAGTTCTTCGGCGCCGCACGCGCCATCGAGAACGGGGGCAGCCTCACGATCATCGGCACGGCGCTGGTCGACACCGGCTCGAAAATGGACGAGGTCATCTTCGAGGAGTTCAAGGGCACCGGCAACAGCGAGCTGCACCTCGACCGGCGCCTGAGCGACAAGCGGATCTACCCCGCGATCGACATCGCCTCCAGCGGCACCCGGCGCGAAGAGCTCTTGCTGGACCCGAAGGAGCTCGAGCTGGTCTTCCGCCTTCGCAAGATCCTGTCGGACATGAACCCGGTCGAGGCGATGGAGCTGCTCAAGAGCCGCCTGAAGAAGTCCAAGAGCAACGCCGAGTTCCTCGTGACGATGGCGATGGGCTGAGCCCGTCCGGCGGCGCCGCTCCGGCGGTACACTCTGCCCGTGGTCCGGCGCGTCAGTCCGGGCCCTGAAGGGAGCCGGCCGGCGTGCAGTTCGATCGACGGGCGACAAGACTGCTTGTGGTGCTCTCGGCGACGCCCTGGGCGGCTGGGTGGACCGTGCTGGGTCTCTGGATCCTGCTGGTCGCGCCGTCCTCGGTGCAGATCGGCTCGTTCGAGTACACGATGCCCGGGATGCTCCGGTTCACCGCCGGGCTGACCTCGCTGGCGGCGGGACAACTCGTGTTCATGTGCTTTGTTTGCGACCGCCTGTTCCCGCGGGCGCACCGCCCGGCCGTCTGGACCGCCCAGCTCACGGCCAGCGGCGCGATCATCCTCGGGGCGGTCGCGTTGTGTTTCCAGGTTCTGTGGATTTACGCGGGGGGTGCGGCTTGAACCGCCTGTTGTCCGGATTTGTCGCGGCGTTCTCTGTCGTTGTGCTGGCGGGCGTCGCGATCGCGGCGTCCTCGGGCGAGGTCGCGGCCAGGGAAGCGGTGCGCATGGCGCTCCTGGACCTCCGCCTGCACCCCGAGCCGACCGACGAAGACTTCGAGATCGCCGACATCGTCTTCTCGATCGCGCAGGAGCGCCTGCCCGCCGACGCGGAGCTCGCCCGGCGTCGCGTGGAGGCGGCCTACCGGCGGGGCGACGCCGACGCGCTCCGCGAGGCCACCCGCGCGCTCGTCCGTATCGACCCCGGCGACACGATCGCAACGCTCCGTCTGATCTCGATGCGGATCGGCGATCTGCAGACGGCCGAGCGGCGGCTCGCGGCCTACCAGCGTTACCTCGACGAGGGCGCTTCGGTGCTCGACGCGTCGGTGCGCAGCCGTCTTGCGCTCGACGCGGCGCTCCTCGCCAGGGAGCAGGCCGACAATCAGCGGTTCACCGAGTTGCTGATCCAGGCGAGCCGGTTGGACCCGACGAACAAGGAAGCGGCCGCGGTCGCGGCTGCGGTCTTCGCAGAGCGGTTCCCGGGCGACCCCGGGGGCGCGATGGAGCTCTCGGCGAACCTGCTGCTGTCTGATCCGCACGATCCCAATGTGCATTTCTCGATCGCGCGCCAGTGCGCCGAGCAGGGGTTGTTTAACCAGGCCGAACGGTTCCACGCGATGGCCCGGCGTCTGGTCGAGGCGGACGCGGGGCGTCTGCCCTTCGGGCGCAACGCCGAACGGATCGTGCTGACATGGCACCGGCGCGGGCCGCAGGCCCCGATCGCCGAGCTCGGCGAGTCGCTGGCGCAGGGGCGATACCGGGCCCAGCAGCGGATCGAGGCGCTGCGTGAGCGGGGCCTCCCGACCGCAGACGAATTGCAGCCCGAGGATGTGCGTCTCGCACTGCCCTTAGAGCGGATCCGGGTGCTGGCGGCGATGGCGGCGGGGGACGCCGACGAGCTGGACCGTTCGCTCGCTGACGCCAGCGCGAGCGTCGACACCTTCCTCGGCGAGCTGGGCTCGCCGGGCAACCGCCCCGCGGGCTTGTCTGAGCGAGAGGCCCAGAGCCAGACGCTCGAACTTGGGCGCGAGCTTTTGGCGATGCACTACTGGGCCGGTCGCCACGATGCGGAAGCGATCCGGCGGTGGTCGCAGACGCCGCTCCTTCGCGGCGATCGCCCCGACGACGTGCTGGTCGCCTGGCGGAGCGCGCTGCGGGGCGAGGACGGCGCTGTTGATAAGCTCGAAGAGCTCGCCGAGGGTGATAGCCGCGCTCTTGGGGCGCTCTCGACCCTGGCGATCGCCTCGGGCCAGCGTGAGCGCGCGCTGTCGAGCCTGAGGGAACTGGTCAAGGCCGATCCGTACAGCCCGGTGAGCGCCTGGGCGCGGAGCGTGGCGATGTCGATCGCCGACGAGGACCCGGCGCGGACCGAGCACACGCGGGACATGGAGCGGTTCGTCCGGTCCATCCCCTCGTGGCTGGACCGCATGACCGAATCGCCCAGCGCGTTCATGTCGCTGGAAGCAAGGTTCGAGGGCTCGCGGCTGGACCCCCTCGATCCCCTGCGCCTGGTGCTGCGTGTGCGCAACATCGCGCCGGTGCCGCTGGGCGTCGGGTCGGGGCGGCCGATCAGCGGGCGTTTCATCGTGATGCCGACGATCGAGATCGGGACGCGGGGTCGCCAACTCCGCGTGCTTCCCGAGGTGTTCGAGCTCGACCGTCGCCTGCGCCTCCGCCCCCGCGAGTCGGTCGAGGTGACGGTCTGGGCGGACGCGGGGTACACGGGCTGGCTCGGCTCGATCCACCTCTCGGAGATGCAGCGGATCAGGGCGCGGGCGGTGCAGGGCTTCCGGTTCATGGGCGGGATGCCTGTCGCTGGGTCTCTGGCCCTGACCTCGGAGACCGACGCGATCTCCCGCCGCCCGCTCGCGCTGGCGAGGGCGGAGTTTTCAGAACTGATCGAGGCGATCGCCGAGTGCACCGACGAGACGGCTCCGACGGTCGGCGCCGCAGTGCGGGCCCGGCTGCTGACCGACATCGAGGGCCTGCAACTGAGCGAGGCGGAACGCCAGAATGTCGCGGGGGCCTTGCTGCGCCGGATCAACGCGCTGGGCCCGGACGGGCTGCTGGCGTGGGCGGTGATGCTGCCGCACGGGCGGATGGCGCCCGAGCTTGCTCCGCTGGACAACGCGCTGCGTGCGCGGCTCTCGGGGGACGACGATCCGTTGCTTGTCGCGGTGGCGATGGTCTCGCGCGGGGCGACCCGCGACGATCGGCTGCTCGACCCCGAGCGGGAGTGGAATGATCCGCGCCTGGGCCGGCTCGCCTGGCTGCTGCGTCAGCGGCTCGGCGACGAGGCGCTCCCGACGCTCGCGCGGGTTTCCCGTCCGCGCGATCTGATCGGTGAGTACGGCACGATCGGGGACCAGCGGTGAAGAAGGTCGCGGCGATCGTCCTCTGGGCGGTCGGCCTGGCGCTGCTGGTCGCCGCTTGTTTCGAGGCCTCGCGGCACGCCGACGCGATCCGCACGGCGTGGGGGGCGATGAGCGACGCGCCGCTCTGGCTGATCGCGTGCGTCGTGATCGGCCCGCTGGCGAACATGTTCTTCACCGGGGCCGCGTTCTGCGTGCTCAACCGGCACTACGCGAAGGTCGGGCTGGGCGAGAACGTCGTGCTCATCATGAGCGCGAACCTGCTGAACTACCTGCCGCTCCGGCCCGGCATGCTCGGACGCGTGGCGTTCCACCGCAAGGTCCACGGCATCCGCGTGACCGACTCGGCCAAAGTGCTCGCGGGCTCGATGATCGGCTCGTCGGTCGGCGTGACGGGGCTGATCGTCGCGGCGGCCGCGACGCTCGCAACCGGCAGTGGACGCGTCGGGCTGGTCGTGGGTGCGGGGATCTGTCTCGGGCTGTTTGTCGGCGGGCATGCGGCGCGGGCCGCGGGGCGGCCCTGGTGGAGGCTCTTGACCGCCTCGGGCATCAAGTTCCTGGATTCGGCGGTCTGGGCGGGGCGGTACGCGGCGGTCTTTGCGCTCGTCGGTGCGCCGATCAACGCGGGGGCGGCGATCGCCCTGGCGCTGGTCGGGCAGGTCACGATGCTCGTGCCCCTGTTCGGCAACGGGCTCGGCCTGCGCGAGTGGTCGATCGCGCTGGTGGCCCCCGTCCTGGCGATCGGGGCGATGGACGGTTCTGTCGTCGATCCGACGGCTCTGGCGGCCGACCTGCTCAACCGGGGCGTCGAGGTGCTGGTGGCGCTCCCGGCCGGCGTCCTGGCGACCCTGTTTGCGGGGGCGTGGCTGCGGCGGGCGATCGCCCAAGGGCGGGCATTGCCAGACGAACCAGGCGAGCCAGAGGGCCCCCGGGCCTCCGCCGATGCTCCCTGACGCATGGCTGAGGAGGGTCCGATACACGCCGGGAACAAACCGAGCCCGAACGCGTATCGCCCTATTGGGGATGTCGCCAGGAACGCACTCTTGCCGCAGACGTTCGGAACGCTGGCTCGGGATCATCGTCTGTCCGATGAACCTGGGGGCGGTGTGCCGAAGAACAGGATGTCATGGTCAACAAGATCGAACAGGACCACCAGCGCTTCAGGCAGATCGTCAAGGGGAAGATCCGCAAGGAGCTGCGCCGCTTCCTCTCTCGCGGGGAGCTGATCGGGCGTGAGGGCAAGCGGGTGGTCTCCATCCCCCTGCACGACATCGACATCCCGACCTTCCGTTACGGGGACAACTCGTCGGGCGTTGGCATGGGCGAGGGGGAGGAGGGCGAAAGCGTCGCCCAGCCCGGCGACGAGAACGCAGGGGGCGAGGAAGAGGGCCGGCACATCACCGAGGTGGATGTCACGCTCGAAGAGCTCGCCGACCTGCTGGCCGAGGAGCTGGAGCTTCCCCGGATCAAGCCGCGGGGCGAGAGCCGCGTGACGACCATCCGCGACAAGTACTCGGGCATCCGCCCCGAGGGCCCCGCCTCGCTGCGCCACTTCAAGAGGACCTATCGCGAGGCGCTCAAGCGTCAGCTCATGGCCGGGCTGTACGACCCCGACGACCCGGTGATCGTGCCGATCAAGCGTGACTTCCGCTACCGGAGCTGGAACGAGGTCAAGAAGCCGCAGAGCAACGCCGCGATCATCTACATGATGGATGTCTCCGGCTCGATGGGCGACGAGCAGAAGGAGATCGTGCGTCTGACGGCGTTCTGGATCGACACCTGGCTGCGCCGCAATTACGAGGGGATCGAGAGCCGCTACATCGTGCACGATGTGCGTGCGGCTGAGGTCGACAAGAAGACGTTCTTCAGCCTGCGCGAGGACGGGGGCACGCGCATCAGCTCCGCGTTCGACGTGTGCAAGAAGATGCTCGACGAGCACTACGATCCCAACCAGTGGAACATTTACCTGTTCCACTTCTCCGACGGGGACAACTCCTCGGAGGCCGACAACCGCCTGTGCGTCGACCTGCTCGACAAGAAGCTGCTGCCCAACTGCAACATGTTCGGCTACTGCCAGGTCGCCTCCGCCTATGGCTCTGGCAACTTCATCAATGTCCTGCGCGAGGCCTTCCCCGACGGCCTGCCCGACGAGGACGGTGCGAAGCTCATCCTGAGCAAGGTCAACGACCGCGACGACATCCACGAGGCCCTGCGGACCTTCTTCAAGCAGGGGCGGTAATCAGGGCGCGGGGAGCGGGGCGCAGGGCGACTTCAGGGGCGATCCGCCGCGCTGGGGGGGGACGCCGACCTCTGAGCGAAGCGAAGAGCCGGGTGCGCCCTCCTACAGAGGGCGAGATGGTGGAGCGGGTGAACTGGCGAGCAGGTGAGCGATCGCCTGATCCGGTTTCCTGATGCGTGCATCCCCCGTAGTGTTCTGCGCGAACAGGCCTATACCCCTCTTCAGGAGTTTCCCGCCCGTGATCCCTCTCTTCGTCGGTTACGCGCTGCTGGTCTGGTGGCCGGCGTGCGTCTGGCGTCGGCGTCCTTGGGGATTTCTGGCGGTGGTTGTCGGCTCGGCGGGGCTGTTCGGGGCGATCGTGCTGCACTCATACATCGGGGCGGTGCTCAAGCAGCGGGGGATCGACATCTTCACGCCGGTGCTGCAGCACCTGCTGTGGCCTTACATGCTGTTCGTGGGTGGTGTGGGGCTGTTTATCGCCGCCCTGCCCAGGCGGTACGCCGAGGGCAGGTGCCACTCCTGCGGGTACGACCTGGCCGGGGCCGCCGCCGACGATCGCTGCTGCCCCGAGTGCGGCAAGGAGATCCCGGTTCAGACCAAGAGCAGCCGCTGCGCGATCTGCGGCAGTTCGGCGCTGAGCCCCTATGTGATGGAGGGTGTCTGCCCCGACTGCGGCTCGGAGTTCCGCCAGCCCCCCTCCAGCGAGCGGGTGAGGGCGAGGCAGGAAGCGCTGTGGGGTCGGGCGCCGGACGAGGCCCCGCTCGAGCGGGGGCGGGAGGGCTCGTTCTCAGCCCCGCACGAGCCGCCACATGGCACCGAGGAAGAGGATCAGGAGCGGGAGCCCGCCGATCATCGCCCAGCCCAGAGCGCGGCTTTCTGATTCTTCCAGGCGTGTGATCCGCGGCGTCGGAAGAGAGCCCGGGCCGGGTGCGATCAGTTCATCCAGGCCGGCGAGCCAGTAGATCGAAGCTTCGAAGAGTTCGGCGTTGCCGGGGTTGGCGGCGATGCGCCGGCCGTCGACGATTTCCGTGGCCAGTGTCGCGTTGTCGAAGAACCACCCGTTTGCGCCGACCGCGATCACGCGCTGTCGTCCCGGGCGGTTGTCGAACGGGCGGGAGACCGCCGCGGCGAAGGTCCATGGGCCGCCGGCGCGTCCGGGTTCGGTTCTGTCGGAGTCGACCCAGGCGTCGAAGCGGGCGGAGGGGTCGTCGGCGTCGCGGTGGCGGAAGAAGCGCACCCAGTCGTCACGCTGTCGACCGGCGCCCCGGAGCGTGAGCAGGGGCGTGCGCGTGATCGCGTTGTCGTTCTCGTCTGTGAGGTCGATCGGTGAGGCGAAGCGGAGGGTGACGGGCAGCCCCGCGAGGGCCTGGGCGACCGTGTGGGGCTCGGCGGCCAAGCTCGGATCCTCCCGCCGGTCGACGCTCGGGCGGACGGAGGCCTCGACCATCAGGTCACCCGAGACGACGCGTTCGACGAGGACGGGCGAGTCGGACCGGATGTGCAGGCCGAGGGCCTTCAGCGGTTCTGTGGCCTCGTCGCGGAGGCCGCGCCCGCCGATCGCGGCGGGGGCGTCGAAGGGCGAGGCGCAGACGAGCAGGGCGTCGCCTTGTTCGAGCACGCGCGCGACGGCCTCGCCCAGCGCACGATTGCGGGTCGGCCCGTCGGGGCCGGAGGCGAACCGCCCGCCCGGATCGGTGCCGATGGAGACGAAGACGACCGGGCGGCGGCGTTGCGGGTCGATCGAGAGCAGGCTCGGGGGCGAGGGATCGTCGGCCGGGTTCCACTCGACGAACGAGATGCGGCGCAGCTCCATCCGCTGGCGGAGCGTCCGCATGACGCCGGTTTCGAGCAGGCTTTGAGGGTTGGGGTTGATGAAGACGACGATCGGCGCGTCCCCGCCCGCCAGCGAGAGGAGGCCGGCGTTGAAGGCTTCTTCGGCTCTTCGGCGCAGGTCTGCGTCGCGTCCCCGCTCGGGGGGCGGGAAGAGTGCGTCGAACGAGATCGCGGTGACGCCCCGCCCGGGCGGGCCGGCGATGATCGCCGCGTCCTGGCTGAGCAGGAGTCGGGCGATGCGGACGGTGTCGGGGACGCGGAGGCGTTCGACCTGATCGAGCCTGCGGGCGAGGTCGTCGCGGAGGCGTGCGGTGTCGCCCGCGGCTGCGCGGAGCTCGCTGGAGGCGGCGCCGGGCACGCCTGCGCCCGCGGCCTGCTCGAAAACGCGCCGGAAGCGGGGCAGCTGCGACTCGACCGCCTGCAGCACGGACCGGACCGAGTCGCGGGCGCGGTCGATCCCGGGCACGCCGGGGATGCCGAGCTGCTCGGTCAGGGCTTCTGCGGCGTTGGCCGAGGCGGTGCGGAGCGACTCGGCGTCGCGTTCGAGGATCGAGGCCCAGGACTCGAACTGGCGGGCGGGGCCGTCTTCGGCCTCTGACGGCGGGAAGGCGTCTGCGGCGCGGCGCAGGCGAGCGCCGATGGCGGCCAGCCGATCGCCGGATCGCTCGATCGCTTCGATCGCCTCGGCGAGGGTCCGGCGTTGCTGCTCGACCGCCTCGGCGTCTCTGGTCGCCAGGCGCGACAGGAGCTCGGCGAAGCGGGCCTGGTCGGCGCTGCGCGTCGTGTCCAGCAGCGTGACGCGGAGGCGGGGCGAGGCCTCGTCGAAGCGGCGGGCGACATCAACGACGCCCTGGACGGCTTGCGGCGGGTGGCCGAGAAGCTGAGCGGTGTCGCCCGACCATGGACCGGCGAGAACGAGTTCCCACCCGTCTTCGAGCCCGTTGATGACGCGGTTGGTCCGGGCGGAGAGGGTCTGCTCGCCCCGGGCGGTGACATCGATCGCGAGGTTGTGACGCTCTGCGAGGATGTTGACCAGGACGATCGAGCCGAAGATCGACGCGGTCAGGGCCAGCGTGAGCAGGGCTGCGCCAAGACGTCGGAGCTTGGGTGAACGATGGTGTGGGGGTGTGGAAGTGTTCATCGCCACCTCCTTGATGTGTAGGCGGCCCAAGAGAGCACGACGAAGCCGGCGCTGAGCGAGAGGAAGAACACGACGTGGCGGAGCTGGACGGCGCCGCCGGCGAAGTCGTCGATCCGCTGGGGGATGCGGAGCCTCGCGAGCGTGTCGCGGACCCACGCGGGAGCGCCCGGGGGCAGGGCGTCGGCGAGGAGCCCCGGGCCCAGCAGCAGCGCCAGGAGGGCGAGAAAGGTGCCCAGGAAGGCGAGCGTCTGGCTGGAGGTCAGGCAGGAGGCGAGCAGCCCGATCGCGAGGTAAAGGCTCCCGACGAGGAGCAGGCTGAGGTAGCCCGCGACGATCGGCCCGGCCTCGGGCGTCGGATCGCTGCGCCAGAAGAGCACGCCGACGAAGACGAGCGTCGGCAGGAGCATTGTGCCGAGGAAGGCGACGGCGCCGAGGTACTTGCCCAGCACGACGGAGATGTCGCGGGCGGGCATGGTCATCAGGGATTCGATGGTGCCCGAGCGGAGCTCGTCGCTGACCAGGCGCATCGAGATCGCGGGGGCGACGACGATCAGCAGGGGGGCGCAGAAGGCGAAGAAGATGCGCATCGTCGCGGCCTGGCCCGGTACGAGGGCGAACTGGGTGAAGAGGGCCGCGGTCAGGAAGACGAACAGGGCGATGACCACCCAGCCGACTGGCAGGCGGAACATCGAGCCGAGCTCGCGCGAGGCGAAGACGAGGCTCTGGCGGATGGGGCCGGAGTGCGGGCCGGTCATGGCCGGGCCTCCCGGCGTTCATCGGCGTCGGTCTCGATGGCGTGCATGAAGACGGCTTCGAGAGTCGGACGTTCGGTTTCGAGGCGTCGGATCTCGACGCCTGCGCCGGCGAGCGCTCGCCCGATCGACTCGGCGAGGGTTTCAGCGCCCGGCGCCGGTGTCGCCCTGACGTGCACCCAGCCCTCA
>SLFH01000074.1 GCA_007124345.1 Phycisphaerales bacterium
CACGGGCCATCACCCGTGCCGCCGCTGCTTTGCTGCCAAAGCCTGTCGCTGTCTCGGTCAGTTGATCGGCTGGCCGGTGCTGATCTCGCGACCGCCGACATCGACGCCTCTGAGGCCGCCGCGCGTCCAGCGGTAGCGGGCGGGGAGGGCCGACGCCATGCCCATCTCGTGCGGGGCGACCTGGGGCATCCAAGGGCGCTGGGCATCCAATGTCGCGGCGTAGTTCAGGCGTGTCGGCAGGGGTGATTGCGGGGCGTTGGGCTGCCAGCCGGGGTTGGTCGTGTCGGTGCGCCGCGCCTCCACAGAGCCGTCGAACATCGTGAGCAGCACGCGTGCGTCAGGAAACGCGAAGTAACGATCCTGGCGTGCGAAGTGCCTGTCGACCTCGTCGTACATGTAGACCTTCTGGGTCGGGAAGGAGACATCGCTCAATCGAGCGCCGCCGAGGCGATTCAGGTTGTTGACGAAGATCGTGTTGGCAGGGATGCCCTGCGTCTGATACATCCGACCGCGAACACGCTCGCTCGTAAACTGTTCGCGGAGCCCGAGGCTCTGGTTCAGATCGAACGCCGCGGGGACGGTCGTGTATGAGCTCGAGTAGATCCAGCGCCACTGGTGGGCCCCGTTCGGGTTGGGCTGGTAGGGCGCGAAGAAGTCCTGCATGTACAGTCGGCCCGCGTCACGCTGCCAGCTCAGGCGGCTGCGGTCGGCCGTGCTGACCACCAGCTTCTCCGGCAGGCGCGAGGCGAGGAAGTCCTGCTTGACCAGGTGCGAGTACCAGACATGCGGGATCCACCCCTGGATGATCGCCATGTAGCTCGTCTGGTCGTTGCCCGTCCGCCGACGCATGATGTCGACGGCTTGGAGCGCCGCGGCGTCGTTGTGCGATCCGGCCCCTGTCCCGACCAGACCGTTCATCGCGGCGCGGATGTCGGCGTAGTCGCTGCCGCCCCATGAAGGTTGCCCGCCCAAGATCATCCGTGGTCGCCAGGTGAAGGTCGGGATGCGGTCCTCGTAGGTGCTGGTGTAGGTGTTCATCGCGGTGGCGAGCTGCGACTTGTTGCTCATGTCCAGCACGCGACGGGCGACGCCGCGGGCCTCGCTCAGCGCCGGCAACAGAATCCCGATGAGCAGCGCGATGATTGCGATGACCACCAACAACTCGATGAGCGTGAAGCCCGAACGGGAACGGCGGACGGTTCTGCTTGGCATAGTTCGAACTCCTTCGTCACAAACCGGTGGTGATTGCAGGCCGAGTATCAGCCCTTCACCCTTGCACTGGCCAGCAGAACCCCCCAGCACCCTGCGGCCAACGACACTCCCTCACGCGGCGAGGCGGCAGGCGGGACAACTCGCACGATTCCACCACAGCGTGCCTCCCCGGCGCCGCGATCGCGGCTTGAGAACCCCGGAAAAACTCAATCTATCGGGGCCAGCCCCTTGTGTCAACGCAAATTGTCGCTTGGCCAACGACCAAGCCGGAGCGAACTGTGCATACCAAAAGAACGGCACGGGCCACTCCCCGTGCCGCTCTTCTTTGATTCAGACTGCTCTGATCGAGTCCGATGCCACCTGCGCGGCCCGGCGTTGCGTCAGTTGATCGGCTGACCGGTGCTGATCTCACGCCCGCCGACATCGACGCCCTTGAGACCGCCGCGCGTCCAGCGGTAGTGAGCCGGAAGATTCGAACCGATGCCCATCTCGTGCTGAGCGACCTGGGGACGCCACGGGCGCTGCGGCTCCATCGAGGCGACATAGTTCAGGCGGCTCGGGACGGGCGATCGTGGGTTGTTCGGCTGCCATCCCGGGTTCGTCCTGTCGGTGCGCTCTGCGGTGACCGAACCGTCGAACATGGCCAAGAGCACGCGCGAGTCCGGGAAGGCGAAGTAGCGGTCCTGGCGAGCGAAGTGCCTGTCGACTTCGTCGTACATGTAGACCTTCTGGGTCGGGAAGCTGACATCGCTCAGTCGAGCGCCGCCGAGGCGATTGTTCGCGTTCACGAAGATGAAATTCGCGCCTGTCGGCGACTGGTACATCCTGCCGCTGACGACCGTTCCGGAGAACTGCCTGAGCCCGAGGCTTTGGTTCACATCGAAAGCCGCCGGGACGGTCGTGTATGAACTGGAGTACAGCCAGCGCCAGAGCGTCGGCGTCGGCTGAGGCTGGAAGGGCGCCCAGAAATCCTCCATGAACGGGCGGCCCGCGTCGCGCTGCCAGTTCAGGCGGTGGCGGTCGGCCGTGCTGACCACCAGCTTCTCGGGCAGTCTCGCTGCAAGGAAGTCCTGCTTGACCAGGTGCGAGTACCAGACATGCGGGATCCACCCTTGGATGATCGCCATCCCGCTGGTCTGGTCGCCGCCGGTCCGACGACGCATGATGTCGACCGCCTGGAGCGCCGCGGCGTCGTTGTGCGACCCAGCGGCTTGGCCGTTCAGAGCGTTCATCCTGGCGCGGATGTCGGGGTAGTCGCTGCCGCCCCACATCGGCTGACCGCCGGGGGTCATTCGCGGTCGCCAAGTGAAGGTCGGGATGCGGTCCTCGTAGGTGCTCGTATAGGTATTCATCGCGGTGGAGAGCTGCGACTTGTTGCTCATGTCCAGCACGCGACGGGCGACGCCGCGCGCCTCGGCCAACGCGGGCAGCAGGATGCCGATCAGGAGCGCGATGATCGAGATGACCACCAAGAGTTCGATGAGCGTAAAGCCCCGCCGGACGCGGCTCCGATGCCGCCTGTTCCAGAACGATCTACCCCTTCGACCCGCTTGTTCAAACATGTCCGCACTCCTGAAAATTGGCGTCACACTCGGCTCCCACACCCCTGCGAACCGGATCAGCCCCGGCCCGAATCTCGCTGCCGTTCGCACGAAACCCGAGCGCCGTGCGAACAAACAGTCTCTGCATGCCGCTTCAGGCCGCCGTACTGACATGACGGCCGCACACGACACCCAGCCGGGCGCCGCGAACGCGGCTTGTGATCCCCCGGCAGAATTCAAGCTATCGGCGTGCGATTGCGATGTCAACCCGTTTTTCCTCCGCCGACAGACCCCGAAGGCGGCCCGCCGGACCCCTTCAGGGCCTCACCGAGCGCTCGCGCCAGCGCGTGCCAGGCGAGGGTCGCGCACTTCACGCGCGCCGGGAACCGTCGAACCTCGGACATCGACCGCAGCTCCTCGTTCACCCGCTCACCCGACGATTTGTCGGGCTCGGCCGCGGCGACGAGATCGAGAAACGCCGCCCGCACCGCTTTCGCATCGTCGATCGAAAGCCCGCTGAGCGCGTTTGTCATCATCGATGCGGAGGCCTGCGAGATCGCGCACCCGGCGCCCTCGAAGCGGACCTCTTCGATCCCGTCGTCTTTGAGGGTCACGAAGACACGGACCTTGTCGCCGCAGATCGGGTTGTGGCCCTCGGCCTCGGCGTCGAAGCGTTCTGGCCTCCCGTGGTGGCACGGGTGGCGCGAGTGGTCAAGGAGGATCTGCTGGTAGAGAGATTCGAGCATGGTTCGGGCTCAGGCGAAGATTTGGCCCGCGCGGCGGACGCCATCGAGCAACGCCTCGACCTCCGCGTGGGTGTTGTACGGCGCGATCGAGGCCCGCGTCAGCGCCGGCACGCCGAGCCGACGCATCAGGGGCTGGGCGCACATGTGCCCTGCGCGCACCGCGACGCCCTCGGCGTCGAGCACGGTCGCCAGATCGTGCGCGTGCACGCCTTCGAGCCCGAACGAAACGATCGGCGCCCCCTCAGCCGGGCCGTACACGCGAGCCTTGGGGATCTGCCCGAGCCCCGCGACGATCGCGTCGCGCAGGGATCGCTCGTGGGCGCGTGCCGCCGCCCGATCGAATGACCCGAGAAACGCGACCGCGGCGCCGAGACCGACGGCCCCCTCGGTGTTCGGCGTGCCGGCCTCGTGGCGGTGCGGCCCGGTGATCCAGGTCGACTCCTCGGCCGAAGCGAGCTCGACCATGCCGCCGCCGTACTGGGCGGGTTCGAGCCTGTCGACCCACCGCGGCGACATGTACAGCACGCCGGCGCCTGCGGGGCCGAACATCTTGTGGGCGCTGATCGCGTAGAAGTCGCAGCCGAGGCGCTGCACATCGACGGGGAGGTGGCCCGGCGCCTGCGCGCCGTCGACGACGACCGCCGCGCCGACCCCGCGCGCGATCGACACGATCTCCGAGACGGGCACGACCGTCCCGAGCACATTTGAGACATGCGTCACCGCGACGATCCGCGTGCGCCCGTTCACCATCGCCCGAAGCGCGTCCAAGTCGAGTTCGCCGGAGTCGGTGATCGGCGCGACACGCAGCACCGCCCCGCGCCGCAGGCACGCCTGCCGCCACGGCAGGAAGTTCGAGTGGTGCTCCAGCTCTGTCACCACGACCTCGTCGCCCTCGCCGAGCAATTCGTCGCCCAGCGACCTCGCGACGAGGTTCAGCCCGTCGGTGACGCCCTTGGTGAAGACGATGAACTCCGGCTCGGCGTTGAGCAGGGAAGCCGCGGCGGTCCTCGCCGATTCGTACTTCTCGGTCGCGAGGCTGCCCAGCGCGTGCACGCCGCGCGAGACCGGGCCGTTGGTAGTCGACCAGTGCTCGACGACGCTGTCGATGACGGCGCGGGGGCGCTGGGTTGTCGCGGCATTATCGAGGTACACCAGCGGCTTGCCGTGCATCGTCGCGCCGAGCATCGGGAACTGAGCGCGGATCGCCTCGGGGTCGAAGGCGAGTGCGCCGGGCGAGCCGGGAGCGGTCGATGGCTTTCGGGCGGGGTTCATGGGGCCGGATCCTGCACTTTGCCGCCGGCGAACGCGGCACACGCACGCCGACAAGAGATCGTACGCCCTTGCGGGGGCGGATCGGGCCCCGCCTACTGGCGGACCTGGTCGACCGGCAACGGGGCGTGCGGGTCGGGCCGCGCGATCGGAGGCTGGGTGTCGCTGTGGATGACGACGGTGCCGGCGATGAAGTCGTGGATCGCCCGCTTGCGCCGGTTGAACAAGAGCACGATCATCTCGCTCCAGTACCACACATGCACCATCGCCTCTAGAACGAGCATCCATTCGGGCTGAAGCTCGGCGAGCTTTATCTCACGCTCAAACGCGCCGAGACGCTGGTACTCCGAGGAAGACATCCGCGAGAGCGCGATGAACTGCCCGACCAGGCCGATGGCAGCGAAACCGATCTCGACGGACGAACGCAGCGAGGCCTCGTACCAGCCGATGTCGGCGTAGTCATCGGCGCGGACGACCTTGATGTTGACGAGCATCTTGCCCGGTGTTGCGCCGAACCTCGCGTGGAACGCGACGACATAGAACCAGAAGAAGAAGGCCGTGGGCAGCACCAGCACCATCGCCAACTCACGCGAGATGCTGTTCATCCACGCGAGCAGAAGCAAGACCGGCAGCGTCACGACCACATCGAGAATCGCAGCACACAGCCGCTTCCAGAACCCCGCGTACTTTACAGGCATCGCTGAACTCCCCGCCCTGGGCGCAGACAGAGTTGCAGCAGATTACCGGCTCGCCGGGACCGCCGCAACAACCCCAGCGATCAGACCGCCCGCTTCTCGACGCCGTTGGTGAGGCCGGAGAGCATTTTGGCGATCTCTTGGAGTTCAGATTTCAACTCGGCGTGGCGGTCGGGCGAAACCAGCCCCTGCCGCGACGCGAGTTCCAGAAGCGGCACGCACTCCTTCACGCTGCCGCGAGCGATGCCGAAGAAGTTCCTGCGGTCCGCCTTGGTGAATCGACCGTTGCCCTCGGCGATATTCGCTGCGATCGAGAGCGAGGCTCGGTTCAATTGATCGGCGAGGAAGAAGTACCCGCGAGGCAAGCCGCGCGTCAGCGAGCAGATCTGGTCGGCGAAGGCCACCGCCCGCTGGTACACACGCAGCTTCTCGAACGCGAAGGCCATGGCTCGTCCCCGGCTCGATCGAGAGTCGAAAGTCGAGAGGAGACCGCGGGAGGCGTCCTCCGCGCCAGCGATCATCGACCACAGGAGGCTTCCGCCCCGAGTCGACTCTCGCCTCTCCGCCTCTATCCCGCTCTATTGCCGCCAAAGGCGGCAATCGGGGCGACTGGATTCGAACCAGCGACCTCTTGACCCCCAGTCAAGTGCGCTAACCAAACTGCGCTACGCCCCGCAGTGGACCCATCCTATGCGCTCGCCGACCACCCGTCCAAGAGCCTCGGCCCGCTCACGGCCACGAAAACGACACCCGGCGGGCCGGGGATCCCCCCCGGTCCGCCGGCGTCCACCCTTCCAGCAAGGAGGTCCGTGCCGAATCGTTCAGTCCGCCTTGGCGACCCGCCGGTCCCGCTCGGCCGGGGCCGTCACGACCTGACGCTCGCGATCGCTCGCGATCACCGGCGACGAAGCGGGCTCGCTCAAGATCACCAGCGTCACGCCCTCGGCCGGCTCGGCCCGCACCTCGAAGCGCGGGGCGCGGCGCACAGGCACCTGGATGATGTGCCAGCGCGTCTCGTCACGGTCGGCCTTGGCGTGCTCGGCCGGGCGGTCGTAGACCGGGTTGCGGAAGACCCGCGTCCCGCCGACATACCCCTGCTCGCGCAGCCAGAGCTGGCGGGCCCGCTCCAACCGCCCGAGGCTGCCGCGCCGGGGGATCTCGACCCAGGGGCTCACCCCGACCTGCACATTGCCGACACGTGCCGGCAGCGTGCGGAAGTCGTGCTCGTCAGCGCCGTACGCAGCTGGGCCGGGCCTACCCCACGCCAACGGCATCTGCTGGGCCCGCCCCCCGACGATCGTGCGACCCTGCCACTCGCGCCCGACCTGCTCGACGCCCGACCAGTTCATGGCGCGGTTGTAGACCACCGGGCTCGGCGCCGCGATTGGACGCTCGGGGCTATGCGACTCATACGCATGGCCTAGGTACTGGAACTGACCCAACGAAACGACCGCAACCGCGGCAAGCATCCCTGACATCGCTTCTCTCTCTTTCCCCGGGCCGTTCCGCCCGGGCTCGTGGCATTCCCGATCGAGGGGCGTCCGCCCCGGCCGCCGACGAAAACGACGCCGCCGGCGCAGCACGAACAATCCCTACAACCAGAAGATGCCCCCGAACCGGCGGGGTTCAAGGCTTTCTTAGGCGATAGCTCGACGGGGACGCTCGATGCGTTGTCTTACCGGACCGGCTCGCCCCCCACGAGCCGGTTGTGCCGGTTTGCGGACGCGGGCCTCACCCGCCGGGCATGTGATCGCCGATCGGCACGCTGTCGCCCGAGCACATCCACTCGTACGCGTCGAGCACAGAGGCGATGTGCGTGCTCGCCCGGCGCTGCTGGCGGACATACGACCACCCGGCCGCAGCCTGACGCTCGGCGTTGTCCGGGTCGCGAAGCACCCCGTCGAACAGGCCCGCCCACGCCTCTTCGGTCTGCGCCTGCAGACGCAAGACGCCCTCGCATCCGACCGCGTCGATGTCGGGGTCGGGCACCGCAGCGACCAGCATCCCCGAGCCCATCGCGCTGAGCAGCATCGAGCGGTGCTCGCCGGTGACCTCGGGCACGAGCAGCATGTCGGCTCGCATCAGCAGGTCCCGGCCCTGCTCGAGGCGGTCGATCAGCGAGAGGTTGCGGAGCATCGAGGCGTCGCCGGCCTCGGCCCAGAGGCCCGTCTTGTGCGCCGCCTCCGCCTCGGCGATGAGCACCGCGTCGGGGTCGTGCTCGAGCAGACGCTTTGCGCCGAGCAACGCGGCACGGGACGCGCGCGGGTCACGCCCCGAGATCATGAAGACCACCCCGATCGTCCTGTCTCGCCGAAGGATCGGCCTCGGCGCAGAGGCCGCGTGCACGCCCCAGCGGGTCACGCGGACGCGCCCCTGCGCCCCGGCTTCTTCGAGCCTCGACGCGATCGCCTGATCCGGCGCCAGAAGCACCGGCGCTCGCCCGCCCGAGCCCCCGATCCGCAGCCCGACGGCCCGCGCCGTCTGCGACGATTTCCAGACCTCCAAAGCCAACGCCGCCCCGGTCTTGTGCGCCAGCCGAGCCCCCAGCGCCCAGAGCGGCTCGCCGAAGGCGTGGATCACATCGACAGGGAGATCGTCGCCGGACTTGGGCAGCTGCGCCAGCACCTGCGTCGCCTGCATGCGCACGGGCGCGAACAGCCCGGGCGAGGGGACGCCGATCTCCTGCGAGCCCAGGTGCTCCTCCGACCGGCCCACCAGCGACTCGGGCACGCCCCGGAAGATGCGCAC
>SLFH01000014.1 GCA_007124345.1 Phycisphaerales bacterium
GAGCCTCAGGAGATTGGAGGCCAGGTCGTGTTCGGCCGGGGTCAGCGGGGGCAGCCCCCGGCTTGTGTGTGGATTGGGTTCCCCTTCGTGCTGCACGCGGGTATTCTGGGCGCTGCGGGCCGTTCCGGCACGCCGGCGCCATGAAATCGGACGGGCCGGGCTCCCAGCAAGTTTCCGTCGGCCCCGATGGGCCCGGGTCGTCGCGCCCGCCGCCAGAGACCAAGGGTCGCGACAGCAGCACGTCAGACAAGGCAGAGCCATGAACGAGATCGCGCAACCCTCCATCATCGAGCAGTTGCTTCAGCCGGGGATTTTTTTCTGGCTTATGCTCGGTGCGATCCCGATCACTGCGATCGTGATGGGATGCCTCGCGTCGATCATCCGCTCGGTGACCCGGGAGCGGACGCGGCGAGAGATCGCGGCGTACATCGCCGAGGGCTCGATGACCCCCGAGCAGGGCGAACGACTCCTCAAGGCCCGCAACAGCGAAGACTGCTGAACCGAGGACGTCAGCCGAAGAGCTGCCCCGTGTCGGGGTCGAGCATCTTCCAGCCGGCCTTCTGGCAGAGTCGCCAGAGCACGGCGAAGGCGATGTCCTGCTCCTTCACATGGATCATCACCTGATTGATCTGATCTGAGAAGGTCGCGATCTCGGCGACGAACCCGGGGCCGTGGAGAACCACAATCCCGGAACTCGGCTCGGTGCCGTCGCTCGCGGTATTGAACCCGGCGAACAGATCCCGGACCTCTTGCATCGAGCCGAGGGACATCAGCGAGCCGGGCTCGTCGCCGGGGCGTTGCAGGACAAGGGTGCGGCGTCTGGACACGGGTCCTCCCGGAGCCTTGAACAAACCGAGCGGATCGCGGGGCGGTCAGTCCGACGAATCGCCCTCGATGAGCTCGACCGCGGCGTTGAGCAGCGTTTCGAGGGGCACGGGCTTGAAGAGGTACCGGTCCACCCCGAGCGACTCGGCGTAGGCCTTGTGGCGCTTGCCCTCGTTGGCGGTGACCATGATGACCAACGGGCTGTTCTCCCTGCCCTTGATCTTTTCCAGGGCGAGGAAGCCGCTGCGACCGGGCAGCATCACATCGAGGATGACCAGGTCCGGCTCGTGTTCGAGGCAGGCGGCGACGGCTGCGTTGCCGTCCGAGACGGTCATGGTCTCGGCGCCCTCGGCCATGAAGGCGACATTCATCGATTCCTGGACATCGTGGTCGTCGTCGACGATGAGCACGCGGGTCCCCTCCAGGCGGCCTTGGTTGTCGGACATGGTCTTTGGTCTCCTTGGTATCGGGGCTCCGCGGTCGCGGGGGATTGAACCCGGCCCGGCCCGCCCGAGCAAGCAGCGGGGCTCATCGCCCGGCGATCAGGGCAGTCGTGTCGTGCCGAGTTCGGCCAGCAGGGCCCTGTCGCGGTCGCTGCGGTCGACAAGGTTTTCGAGCTGGTCGTCGGTCATCCAGGGCAGCGAACGGAGCTTGTTGCGGAGCTTGTCGGGAAAGGGTTTGTTCAGGCGTTCGTGCGCCGGGCGGCTTCGCCACGAGCGGTGCATCCAAAGGTAGTCGCTCGGGGCCCGCCGGATCATCCGCTCGATCGATCTTCTGTACCTGGCGCTGAGGTAGTAGATCGGGTCGGGCTGGGCGAGGTAGTCCTCGGGCCCGAAGATGTCGTCGAGTTCGACGACGAAGCGGAACCCCTCCGACTCGTCGTGGAT
This sequence comes from Phycisphaerales bacterium, assembly GCA_007124345.1. Classification (GTDB taxonomy): domain Bacteria; phylum Planctomycetota; class Phycisphaerae; order Phycisphaerales; family UBA1924; genus SLFH01. The sequence continues at coordinate 1,713 of SLFH01000014.1, forward strand.
GCGTGCCCTGGATGCGTGGTCCAGCGCGTCTCCGGGGCCCTGAACGCCCGGCTCGTGCCAACCGATGCGCCGGGCCTGCCCGCAGATCACCACCGCCTCGAACTGCATCGCCAGGAGCGCGATCGACTTGTAGGTGTTCGCCAGCCGACCGAAGAACGGGACGGAGATCCCCCGGTCGCCCCCGTTCTGGTCGGCGATGAAGCCGATCGGCTCGCCCGACCGCATGATCGCCGGCATCAGGTGGACGGCGCCGAACTTGTCGATCAAACGCAGCCCGCGGCGCGAGCGGGTCTCGCGCATCCAGCGGTCCAGCGGCTCGAGGTCCAGCGGGCGGTAGAGGGCGTGCATGGGGAAGCCCAGCAGCGCGAGGGTGTAGCCCAGGACCTCCCAGTTGCCGCAGTGCCCGCTGATGAGGATCATCGGACGCCCCGAGCAAAGGGCCCGGAGGGCGGGGGAGATATCCCCGAACTCGACATGGCGCCGCCAGTTGCTGGGCGTGAGCAGGCGCCCGGTGAAGGCGACCTCGACCGCGAGCATCGCCAGGTGCTCGTAGCCGGCGAGGGCGACGGCCTCGCGCCTGTCGACGGACCACTCCGGGAAAGCGATGCCGAGGTGGTCGGAGGCCCGCTTGAGGCGTTCGCGGTTGAACTTCGCGCCGCCGTAGGCGCGCCCGAGGCGCCTTGCGGTGTGGAGGGAGGGCGCCGGCCCCGCGAGGAGGGGGGCGCTCATGGCACCGCGGATCGCCCAGTAGGCGGGGAGCTGCGCCCAGTATGGGAGCTTTCCGATCTTCATAGAACGGGCGGGCCCGCGATGGGCCCGCCCCTTTGGAGCGTGGGTCTGTCCTGGATCGGGTCAGTTGTAGAGCAGGGTGCTCAGGCGGTTCTGGCTGAGGATGGGGATGCCCACGGCCTCGGCCCTGCGCTGGAACTCGTCGTAGAGCTCGGCCTGATCGTTCAGGCGGATCCACTGGAGCTGGACATCGATCGGCGCCTGCGAGGAAGGCTGCGGGGGCACCGTTGGACGCTGACCCAGGACGAGGAAGTCGATGTCGCCGGTGAGGTCGGCGGCCTCGCGGGCGTTGATGGCCTCGCCGCCCCACTCGCGGATGCGGGCGACGATCGAGTCGCGCTCAAACTCGGTGGGCCTGCCGTCGCCGTCTGTGTCGAAATGGCCGAAGACGAGCATGCGGTACTGCTTGCGCGGGTCGTAGACGGGGTTGGCAATGACATCGCCCCTGAAGATCTGGGCGCGTCCGCGGCGTTCGACGACGCGTGCGGTCGAGGTGGCCTCGCCGACATTGATGACCTGGATCATCGCCTTGCCCTGGGCGTACTCGCCGGTTCTGGGGTCGGGGGCGATGGACGCGGCGCTCTCGTAGACCTCGAAGACCATGTCGAGGACGATCTTGTCGCGCCGCCCGAGGTTGATGGTGACCTGCTGCTGGTCGGCCTGGACGGAGCTGATCGAGCCGTCGACCAGGGCGAACTCGTCGCGTGGCCGGATGGTGGCGGCGCGGCGCTCGTCGCGGAGGCGCCGGATCTCGTCTTCCAGCCTGAGGATCTGCTCGTCGAGCTGGGCGACCTGGTTGCGGAGGGTCGCCTTGTCGTTTTCGGCCTCGTCGCGGACCTGCTGCACGCGGACGCGTGTCTCGTCCTCCTGGCGACGGATGCTCTCGATCCCGTCGCGGATGCGACCGGCGTACCCGGTGACCTGGCTGGAGAGCTGCTGCTGCTGCTGGGCGATCCCGTCGGCGTCGCGACGCACGCGGGTCGCGTCGTCGGTGAAGAAGGCACGGGCGGCGGCGAGTCGGGCGGACTCTTCGGCCACGGGCGCTCGCATCTCGTCGATCTGGCTCTGCAGCGAGGCGATCCGCTCACGCTGGTTGGTGGCGATCCGCAGCAGGCCGACACGCTCGGGATCGATGTCCGCCACGCGCTGCTCGAGGTCGTTGATCGAGATGTCGCGCGAGCCGGCGGCGATGCGGGCGGCACGCCCGATCACATCCTCCATGTGCGCGAAAACCGACTTGCCCGGACCCGCCCGATCGGCGATCGCGTTGGCCCGGTCGACCTCCCCGCCCGCGACGAAGCGGTCGCGGGACTGGACCGCGTCTTCCGCCGCGGCTTCGAGGTTGTTCTTCTCGGCGTAGAACATCAGCGTCGTGACGAAAAAGGTCACTGTCAGGATGCCGAGGATCACGATGGAGATGATCGCCCCAGGGCTGCTTCCGCGAGATGCCATCGCCGCGCTCCAGTCAGAGTGGTCATCGGAGGCCGCCGTCGGCCGCCGGCGTGTTCAATCGATGTTCGGCGTTCCCGCCCGCCGGCCCTCAGGAGGACCTCTCGCGGGTTCCAATGGTAGGTACGCACCCAACCCTCGCCGGGATCCGCCCGGCTGGGGCTGGGGAGTCTCGCCTGAAACGCCCGCCGCGTCAACCCTGCCCCCGAACCCCTCCCATTTTCCTGGTGGGCCCACCCCCTCGCTGGGCCCCGTGACGACGAACAATCCCGCCCAGGTCCCCGCTCACGCCCCAAGGGCCGGTATCGCGGCCCGCCCGACCCGACTCCGCTGAAAGGCAGCCATGATCCAGCTCGGCGTCAATATCGATCATGTCGCGACCGTCCGCCAGGCCCGCCGGGGCGTCGAGCCCGACCCGACCCGAGCCGCCCACGAGGCCGAGCTCGGCGGGGCCGACGGCATCACCGTCCACCTCCGCGAGGACCGGCGCCACATCCAGGACCACGATGTCGAACGCCTGTGCGGGGGCGTGAATGTGCGCCTGAACCTCGAGATGGCCGCCACCGACGAGATGATCACCATCGCCTCCCGCCTCAAGCCCCACACCGCGATGCTCGTGCCCGAGGGCCGCCAGGAGATCACAACCGAGGGCGGGCTCGATGTCGCTTCGTTGCGCGACAAGCTCGGGGGCGATGTACGCAAACTGCGCGAGGCGGGGCTGATCGTCTCGGCGTTCATCGACCCCGACCCCGCACAGGCCGAGGCCGCCGCAGAGATCGGTTTCGATGTCTGTGAAGTGCACACCGGCCCTTACGCGGAGGCGTTCTTCGCCTGCGGGGGCGATTTCCGGCGCAAACGCCTCTCCGAAGCGCTGGCGCGTGTCGAATCCACAGGCGAAACGATTCTGGGCGCGGGGATGCGTTTCAATGCGGGGCACGCGCTGAACTACCACAATGTCGCGCCGATCGCGGCGCTGCGCGGGATTGAGGAACTGCACATCGGACACGCGATTGTCAGCCGTGCGGTTTATGTAGGGATGAGAGAAGCCGTACGCCAGATGAAATCGATCATGGTCGAGTCATTCTCCCGCGCGGCTCGCTGATCGTTTGCCGAGCCGATCCCTCGCTTACCGACAGGCCCGCAAGGAGAATCTCTGGCGATCGCGGTGTTAGAAACCTCCCTGATTCGCTGGGGAGGTTGACGCAGCTTTCGCGTGTTTCTCCCCCTTGACAGTCGCACGCTCGCATCGCATGCTGCTCCTCCTCGTGCGGGCCAGAGCGCCCGCCGTCGGGCGACCCCCTCGCCCGACGTGGACCACCTCGCGGCTGGTTGTGGGAGTTTTCCGTATGAAAAAGTGCGTCGCGCTCGCGGCTTGCGGTGTAGTTTCATCCGTCCACGCTGCTGAAGTCACTCACCTGATCGGGCCCCCCGGTGTCTGGGTGATGCCGATGGCCGTCGCCGACGACGGCAGAACCGTCGTCGGCAAGTGGATGGACCGAAAAGGCGAGCTCACTCGCACACTCGACCGGGATGCGGGCGCCGCACGCTGGGAGCTGCACGCTCCGGGCTCTGTGCACATGATGGACGACATCGGGCCGGGCAAGTTCACCGCCATCAGCCGCGACGGAACCGTCGCGACCGGACGCATCGACGCGTACACCCCCGCGGCCACGCTCGGGAGCTCGCGCTCCGCGTCGCCCGTCACGCTGCCCGACACCGCCGGGCGGGAGCCGGAACGCTCACGCGTCGATGCCCTCTCGGCCGACGGGCGCGTGATGGCGGGCTGGACCAGCCGCATCGTGCGCCGTGACTGGCGCATCGTGCCGACGGCATGGGTCGACGGAGAACGCTACGAACTGCCCCGCCCCGGGCACATCTTCACCACCGCGGGCTGGGCGCAGGGTGTCTCGCCGAGCGGGGAACACATCGTGGGCGTGATGCGCAGCCCGCAGCGCGAGCCCTTCAGCGTGATTTGGTCCAAATCGATCGACGACGACACATGGAGCGTGCGCGTGATGCAACGCGCCGGCCAGACGCTCCCGGGCGCCTTCGCGGTCACCAGCGATGGCCGAACGGCGCTCGGACGCTCGACCAGTGCGCTGTGGCGCTGGACGAACGCAGGGGGTGTCGAGAAGCTCTTCAATGCGCCGTCTGGCTTCTGGCGCGTCGATGTGCACGGACAGTGCGACGGGCTGCGCGTGGTCGTCGGCCAGCTCCGCGGCGGTGATCTGGAGACCCCCACCGGCTACATCTGGACCGAATCCACCGGCCTGCGAAGTTTCGACCAGTTCGTGCGGGACCTCGGGCTCAACCTGCTCTGCTCGCACCCCGTGCCTCGCTGGGTCTCGGGCGACGGGAGCCTGATCGTCGGCGAGGGCCAGGGAGAGGACGGGCGGATCATCGGGTGGATGCTCCGGATCGACCCGCTCTGCCTCCAGGCGACGATGCTCGCCTCGGGCCTCGGTGGGGGCGACTTCTTCGACATGCTCTCGCTGATCGCCGCCGGCGACCCGAGGCTCGACATCTCCGGCTCGATCGACCCCACCGACAGTTCATGGGCCGTGCCCGACGGGCGGACCGGCATCGCGGACCTCATGCTGCTCATGGAGTGGCGCACGCAGGGCTGCCTCTGAACTGTTCGGGGGCCGATTCGCTTCAGACCGCTTCTTCTCTGAGCAGTTCCATGTAACGCTCGGCGATCTCTGGCGGCTCGGATCGCAGGTCTGTCGGGGCGTAGCCCGGCAACACCTTGTCGACGATGGACTGCACGCCGCACCTCGCCAATGCCGCCTTTCCGAGGCGGCGCAAGGGCGCGTTCACCGGCGAAGGAGAAGCGAACGGCTCCAGCGCCGTTCCGGGCTTCCAGAACGAGACGCCCGGATCACTGCGCGTGCGCAGGCCCTCGGCCCGCCAGTCGTCGATCGACCAGTGCGCCCCGCCGAAGGGCATCGAGCCCCGCACCGCCTGGCGCAGCGCCCACCGCCTTCTGGCCTGCTCGGGCGTGCGCCAGCGGTAGTGGCGGATCTGGATCCGCTCTCTGGCCATCACCCCCGCCAGCCAGGGGTGGCTCCTGGTCCCGGGCCACTGCATGCTCCGCCGGTAGCGGAACAGCCGCGGCTCTGGGAAGTGGTTCGGTGTCCACCAGCGCCTTCGCTCGCTGATCGAAAGCAACCGCTCCTCCTCGCCCCGCCCGATCGCCGCGGCTTCACGCCTGAGCAGCACAAACTCGTGCAGCAGCCCGCACACAAAGGATTCGTGGCGAGACACCCGGTCGCGGACGAACTCCGGCGGCGGTGTGTGGAAAAACTCGTCGGCGTCGACGCGGACGATCCAGTCCCCGTGCCCGAACGAGGCCCGGGCATCGTGGAAGACCGCAGCCCGCAACGCATCGGAGAAGATGGCTCGGGTCTGGCCCCACGCCCGGATGCGGGTGTCGTCAGAGGCCGCCTGCCGCACGATCTCCCATGAGCCGTCGATGCTCCCGTTGTCGAGCACCCAGAGAGCGTCGGCCCAGCCCATGATCCCGGCGATGGCTTCGGGGAGGACATCGGCCTCGTCGCGCACCAGCATGATCGCGTGGAACCGCACGGGGCTGAGGGTAGCGTCGGCGGGCGTGACCGCCGACCGCAGATTCTGTTGTGCCGAAGTTCGAGGGCGGGTAGGCTGATGGGGCAGCCGGCGGCCGTGCTTCGTCAAAGCCCGGCTTTGTTCGCCGTGCGTTGTGGTGGACCAAGACAATCCTGAGGAGGGTCTGTGATGCGGAAAGTTGCATGCATGGCGGCCGTCGCACTCGGCGCGGCCGGGGCGAACGCCCAGATGATGGCGATCGATTTCGAGCACGCGGCCAACGGGCTGTTCTCGCCCAACAACTGGAATGTGCTCGTCGGCTCGGAACGCACCGTGAGCAACATGATCGATGTGAACGGCGCCTCGACCGGCAAGGCGTTCGTGATGAACCTCGGAACTTCCTTCGCCGGGCCGGTCGACGCCTTCACCATCCCCCAGCACACCCAGTCGCTTGATGGCATCGATGATTACTACTACGGCACGGGCGTGCTGACGGCGAGCATCCGGGGGCTCACCCCCGGCGAGTCGTACAATGTCTATGTCTTCGCCCTCCGCGCGTTCGCGATGAACAACCGCGTCGAGGTGCAGGGCGGGGGCGCCCCGGTCATCTTCGACCAGGTCGCCGCCGGCGGGATCCTGTTCGTCAACGGCGAGATCGGCTCCAACAGCCGCACCCTCGACTCCTACGC
>SLFH01000399.1 GCA_007124345.1 Phycisphaerales bacterium
CGATCGCGAACGACGCCTGTTCATCGGCGAGCCGATCGAGCTCCCCCTCGGGCGGATTGAACCTGAAGCCCGGCACGAACCCGCCGATCTCAACCTCGCCGAGGTCCGGATGATCAAAGGCGGTCCAGTCGGCAAAGCCCTCGCCGTCCCGCTGCTCGTCGGAGTACGCCAGCCACTTGGCCTCTTCAGATCTCGTGTCGCGTTGCTGACGCTGGGGGGCAGCGCCGCGTGCGCCCCGTCTCGGCCGCTCTTCCTGCGCCGATGCGTCTGGTGTTTCAGCCGAAGCCTCGTCTGTCTCCGTTCGCTCGCCGGTTTCGTCCTCGCTCTGCGCTTCCGTCTCTTCTTTTTCGGGCCCGGGCTCCTCGCTCTTGCGCTCGACCAGGTCCGGCCTGACCCACACCGGGTTCACGAACGACAGACGCCCGTAATGCGCGTACGCCCACCCGTGGAACGAGCCCTCGGCGCTCTCACGCGTCACGCCCCCCAGCCCCGTCATCCCCGTAATCTCCCGGTATTTCTCGCCGACCACCTCGTACACACGCAGGTCGCCCTGCTCCACACCCAACGGCACACGCCGCGTGATGTCGAACCGCCCCGTCTCCGGCGCTTTCACCAGATTGTCGTGCAGCCCGTAGGTCACAAAGGCCACGATGTTCTGGCGCTCAAGCAGCCAGTGCGCCAGCGCCCGCGTGTGCGGCTCTTCCAACTGATACCGCCCCGCCTCCTTGTTCCACTCCGGCCAGCGGTATGGCCAGTGGATATCCAGGTCGACGCCGCCAGGCGGGTCCTCGGCGATCTTCCCGTCCCCGTCGTGGTCGCGCCCCTCGATGTGCAACGCGTGCGTCGCGACCTCGCCCTTCTTCGGGTCCGGCTCGCGCAGCAGCCGCGGCTCGTCCGGATCAATGATGTGCGTCGGCGAAAACAGCGAGCCAGGCCCGGGCTGCCATCGCATCATCGTGATCATCCCGTCGTCGTTGATGTCCACCGGCCCGTCCTCGTCGACGCGCCCGTCCCCGTCCAGGTCCGTCGGCGTCGAGGTCAGGCGATGCTCCTGGCGTGGCGCCTCACCCGAGGCGTTCCTGCCGATCGCCTCGTCGTGCACCACCGGGATCACATAGACCGTCATCTCGTCGAGCAGTTCGCCCGCCCGCTCGGCCAGGAGCGCGGGCAGCCTAGACGCGACCCGCGAGCCAACGACATGTCGCCCGTCCATGCCCGCGACGATCACCAGCGCCGGCTTGGAGTGCGGGTCGTCCGCTGAACTGACGATGAACACCCCAAGCTCGCCCCCCGTCGGCGTCGGCGAGATCACCTCGTACGAAACCAGCGGGCGTCCGCCCGCGTCGCGCACCGCGGCGCCCAGGCCGATCGGCCCCGCCGAAGCGCAGCCCACCACGCCGGGAAGCCCCGCCAAGAGCAGGCCCGCCCCGGCGAGCGTCATGATTCCAGATCGATGTGTCCGCACGATAAAACGCCTCCGGTCTCTGAACCGCCGATCGATGTCTCGACCGGGCAGCATACAGATCCGGAGGCGGATGGTGGCGGTGTTGTCTTTTCCGATGCTCGATCGAGGCTATTGAGCCATCAGCGGCGCTTCGCGCCCGCCGGACGCCGCGACTTGCCCTTTCCAGGCCCACCCGCGGTTCGGCCGCCGCGACGAGCCCCGGCCGGTCCGCCCGGTCTCGCGTTCGGACGCCCGCCCGGGCGCCGGTGTGCAGGTCCGCCCGAGTGCTTCGACTCCAGGCCGATCTCCATCCGGGTCACGCGCTCAGGACGCCCGTCGCCCGAGCCCCCGCCCTCAGTCTGCGGCGAGCTGTACTCGCGCCGCTTCGGGCCCGGAGCGCCGATCGCCCGAACGCCGCCGCCGCGACGCTCGCGCATCGCGCCGAAACTCTCGCGGTCGTCGCTGCGGCGATCGTCGATCTCCGGCTCGGCGGCCTTCAGCTCGGGCAGTCCCTTGATCAATGGCACCCTCGCCCCGATGTCCCGCTCGATCGCCTTCAGCAGCCCGCGCTCGCTCGGGTCGCAGAACGCGATGGCGCGTCCCGTCGCCCCGGCCCGCCCCGTCCGGCCGATCCGGTGCGTGTACGCCTCCGGCTCCATCGGAAGGTCGAAGTTGAACACATGCGTGATCCCGCTCACATCCAGGCCGCGGGCCGCGACATCCGTCGCCACAAGGACGCGGAACCGGCCCGACTTGAACGCGTCGAGCGCGCGGTCGCGCTGACGCTGGCTCTTGTTGCCGTGGATCGCGTCGGAGCTGATCCCGGCCTTCTGCAGGCGACGGCTCACCTTGTCCGCTCCGTGCTTGGTCTTGGTGAACACCACCGTGCACTCGACCCCGCCCTCCTCGAGCAGGTGCTCGAGCAGCGGCATCTTCTGCGACCGACCGACCATGTACACCGACTGCTCGATCAGAGCCTTCTCCTGCTTGGGCGGCGTCACCGTCACCCGCACAGGATCACGCAAGAGCGAGTCGGCCAGCCTCTGGATCGTCCGCGGCATCGTTGCAGAGAACAGCAGCGTCTGCCGCTCCTTCCGCACCGCCGACGAGATCCGCCGGATCGGCTCGATGAACCCCATGTCCAGCATGCGGTCCGCCTCGTCGAGCACGAAGATCTCGATCGCCGAGAGGTCGACCACGCCCTGCTCCATCAGGTCGATCAGACGCCCGGGTGTCGCCACGATCACATCAAGGCCGCGAGCGAGCTCGCGCTCCTGACGGCGCTGGCTCACGCCCCCGTAGATCGTCGTGCCGGTCAGGCCGGTCCCGCGCCCGTAGGTCGCAAAGCTCGCGCCGATCTGCGTCGCAAGCTCGCGCGTCGGCGAGAGCACCAGCGTCCGAGCGAGCACCGGCCCACGTCGGCTCGTGTCACGCCCGGCCGTGTGCAGGCGGTGCAGAATGGGAACCGCGAAAGCCGCGGTCTTGCCCGTGCCGGTCTGGGCGCAGCCCAAGACATCCCGTCCCTCCATGATCGGGCCGATCGCCCTCTCCTGGATGGGGGTGGGGGTGGTGTAGCCCTCGTCCGCCAGCGCCTTTTGAATGGGGGCGGCGAGGTTGAACATTTCGAATGTTGTCGTCAAACAGATACTCCGTCTCGGGTGCCGCCGCTCGCGCAGAGCGACGCCCCGTAGTTTCAAAAAGGGCTCATCGCGCCCCATCGATTGTGCGTGGAAGCAAGCGTGGCCTTCGCCCGGGCGTCTCGCGAAGACGCCCGCGAGGACCAATCCCGGCATGATTCAGATGCCCGTCCCGAGCCGAAGTCATCGGCGTTCGGGGCCCGGCCGCATAACGGCCGTCCTCAAAGGGTAGGCCGCCCGCAACCGACAGCCGTCGTGAACCGCCCATGCTGAGCGTTTATTCACAGTTTCAGCCCGAACCGCTCTCCGAAGACCCGCTCCCCCGGCCGGTCTCGATCTCCACAGGCCCCTCCCCGTTCACGGGGGAGATCCTCGCGCGAAGGGCCGCATAACGCTCCTGCTCCGGCTCGCTCAGATCCTCGCCGAAGAGCGACGCGAGCAGTTCAAGAGCCGAAGGGGCGAAGGGACGGTCGACGATCATTTCCATCGCGTCCAGCCACGCCGCGGCGCTCCCACCGGCCTCGCGGGCCTCATCCAGACGCCCGAGGCAGAGGTACGCGATCGCTTTGAGGTCCCCCAGGCCCTCAATCGACTCGCGCCTCTCGCCAGGGATCGCTTCGATCGCCGCGATCGCGCCCTCAAAGTCTTGCAGCTCGATCCGGACCCAGGCAAGACGGGCCAACCCCGTCGCGCGGGCACGGCTGTTTGTCCCGGCCTCATCCCCCGGTGGCGTCACCAGCCCCGCCAGCATCGCCTCAGCAAGCAGCGGCTCGACACCCTCCAAGCCCGACGCCTCAACAAGATCGGACATCCCAAACCCCGACGAAACCCGAAGCAGGGCCGCACGACGGTCCTCGGCGCTCCGTGACCTCGCCCGCAGCAGCGTCGTGAATCCCTCCGGGGACGCCCGATGACGGCGCACCGCCCGGGCGGCGGCGTCGAAGAGGTCGGGATCCTCCGTCGTTGCATCGACCAGCGCATCGATCGCGCCGGGCAGGTCAACGAGCGCCTCGGCCGCCGACAGCCGCAGCCCAGCCTGCTCCGACCGAAGCAGCGCCACGACCTTGGCATGGTCCGATTCGTCGCCGATCGCGACCATCAGGCGGCAGGCCGCCCCGTTGAGCTCTTCTTCCGGCCGGCCCCGCAGCGCTTCGAGCAACTGCGCCCTCGCCTGTCCGCTCGGAAGCACATCGGCACGGTGCATCGCCCAGGCGGTCTCCACCGCAGCCGATGCCGGCCGCCCGCCATGACGGATCCAGCGCAAGACAGGGGGCAGCAGGTCCTCGCTCGGCCACCTCGCCGCCGCTCCCAGTAGCGCCCTCGCAGCCGCGGGATCTGTCTCAGCGGCCAACGCCTCGGCGACAGGCCCGCCACCGCCGTCGGGCGCGAGCTGGTTCACCAGCGACGCGCCCTCGGCCCGGACCGACGCCCGCTGAGCTTTTAAAAGGTTGAGCGCCGCCTCGCCGACCACCGGCTCCAGCGTCCTCGCGGAGGCGAGCTGCTGACGGACGAGCGAAATCCCCAGGTCCCTGATCTCCGCCAAAGGATCCCCCAGCAGCGAGGCCAGAAACGCCGACTGGCCCTCCGGCGGCTGGCGCAGCCAGAGCTGGCGGTGCGTGTCAACGAGCCTTGTGGTCACAGCGTTCCGCTGACGCCTCGCCTCGTCCGCGTTCAAGGCCTTCCAATGCAGAAGCTCGCGCAAAAATGAAGCTTCGTCCAGCGACGCCATCCGCTCGGCCCAAGCCTCCCAGGCCTGATAGTCCTGCCCCAGGTCCCACCGGCCCGAAAGCCGGCGCAGCGACGCGAACGCCGTCTCGCGCTCTGCCGCCGAACGCTCAGGCGAGGCATAGCGGAGCAGCACCCCGATGGCGGAGGCGTTGCGGAACGCCCCGGCGGCGGTCAGCAGCGACACGCGATCGGCCTCGCTGGACGGATCGCTTTCAAATGACTCTTTAAGCCCGGGCCAGATCTCGATCGGCGCCGACGCCGAACGCCCCAAGACCCGGAGGAAGGCCAGGCGGACAGGGTCGTCGGGCCCGGCCTCTCCGATCGCCCGCCCGATCGCCCGGGCGAGATCCCGGTCGGACATCGCCCGTTCCAAGAGCGCTGACGCCTCGGCGAGCCTCGCCTCCCCGTCAAGCCCGGCCCGCGAGAGCCGGTCGATCGCGTCGGACGGATCGGGAGCCGGGGTTTCTGGATTCTCGATTGCCGGTGGCTGTGCGGCGGGAGCTTCGGCCAAGGCCGAGAACGAACCGGCAGGCCCGAAAATCAACGCGATCACCGCCCAGCGCACAGCTGTGCGCCGAGCCGCCAAGCCCGGGCCGGTTCGGTTGACCTTCGCCACGAGCGATCATAGCGCAGAAGCGTTTGAAGTCCGCTCGGCCCGGAGTTACCATCCACCCAGCGAGCGCCGGCGGGAACGGAGACCGCCACAGCCCTGCGCCGCATGGCGGGCCCATGAACGACTGGTTTGAGGCCGAGCAGCATGTCGAGCGGGCCCACGAGGCCTATGAAGCCGGCCGTTGGGACGAGGCCGAGTCTGAGCTGCGCGAAGCCCTCGCCCGCAATCCGTACCAGGCCGAGTGGCAGTTCAACCTCGGGCTGACCCTCGAAGCCGCCGGTCGGCACGCCGACGCGATGGATGCCTTCGCCCGCGCTTCAAGCCTGAACACCGAGGACGCCCAGTCCCCCCTCTACGCCGGGATCAACGCCCTCCGCGCCGAACGACCAACCGACGCCCTCCAGTGGCTCGAACGCGCCGAGCGGCTCGAACCCGCCTCCGTCGAGGTCTGCGTCCACCGCATCGAGGCGTTCGCCATGCTCGGCGAGCACGACAACGCCGAGACCGCCTTCTACCTCGGCCAGAGCATCGAACCCGACGAGCCCGAGCTCTACGCGGCCATGGCCGAATCCCTCATGGACCGCAAGCAGTACGACAAGGCCGTCTGGTGCCTGCGCGAGGCCGCCCGCCTCGACCCCGAGCTCCCCCGCGTGCAGGCCCGCCTCGCCGAGGCCTATGCCGCGACCGGCCGGACCGAGCGGGCCCGCCAGCTCTACCTCCGCGAGCTGCGCAAGTACCCCGGCGACACCGACACCCTGCTCGACCTCGGCGACCTGCTGATGGACATGGGCCGCCTCGACGAGGCCGGCGAGAAGTTCCGGCGCGTCCTGGAAATTCAGCCCGACTGCGTCGACGCCCACTTCGCCCTGGGTGAGCTCGCCGAACGCCGGGGCGACGCCCCGACCGCTCTCCGCCAGTACGAGGTCGTGCTCCGCCTGAACCCCGGCTACCCCGCCGCCCGACGCCGGGTCGCCCAACTCGTGCTCGACCGTGTGCGCGACGACGACCGGGCGCTCGTCCACCGCCTGCTCCGGATGGAGCTCGCCGATGTCCGCGCACGCCCCGACTCGTTCAATAACGACGACCTGGACATACTCGGCAACCTGCTGCTCGACGCCGGCCTGACGCGCGAGGCCGACCAGGTCTTCGCCCGCCTGATCGACCGCGAGCCCGGCTCCTGCCGCTACCACCACCTGCGCTCGGTCGCGCTGCTCGAATCGGGCAAGACCGTCGCGGGCCTGGAAGAGGTCCGCCGGGCGCTGGCGATCAACCCGCGCTTCGTCCCGGCGATCCACAACCTCGCCCTCGGCTCGCTCCGCCAAGGCCAGTGGATGCGCGCCCGCTACTGGATCCGTCAGGGGCTCTCGATCGACCGCGAAGACTCCGCCCTCCGCCGCCTCCGCGTCCGCCTCCGCCTGCGCGCCATCGGCGACCTCCTCCGCTGGGTCACCCGCTCCGCCGGCGGCGTCTTCCGGCGGGGCTGAGCGCCCCGCCCATCGCGACAGATCGCCGGCTCAATCTCCCAGCAGCCCCGCCTCGCGCATCAGGCGCGACGCCTCGTCCACATCCTTGTCCCCGCGCCCCGACAGGCAGATCACGAGGTTTGCTTCGCGGTCCATCTCCGAGGCGATCCCCATCGCCGCGTGCACGGCGTGGGCCGTCTCCAGCGCGCACAGGATCCCCTCGGACCGAGCCAACTTGAGCATCGCTTCCATCGCCTCACGATCCGTCGCGGCCGAGTACTTCACCCGTCCCGCGTCCTTCCAGTAGGCGTGTTCCGGCCCGACGCCGGGGTAGTCCAGCCCCGCCGAGCACGAATGCACCGCCTCGGTCTGCCCGTCGGCCGACTGCAGCACATAGCTGAGCGACCCGTGCAGCACGCCCGGCGAACCCAGGCAGAGCGGCGCCGCGTGCTCCCCCGGCGCGCTCGATCGCCCGCCCGCTTCGACGCCGTAGAGCTTCACCTTCTCGTCCACAAACGGATAGAAGATCCCCGCGGCGTTCGATCCACCCCCGACGCACGCGACGATCGCGTCGGGAATCCCGCCCAGGTGACGCAGCGCCTGCCCCTTGGTCTCGATCCCGATGATCGACTGAAAATCACGGACGATCATCGGGAAGGGGTGGGGGCCGACGACCGAGCCGAGCACATAGTGCGTCGTCTCCGACGAGCCCATCCAGTCGCGCATCGCCTCGTTGGTCGCGTCCTTCAGCGTCCGCGTCCCGCCCTCGACGGGCACGACCGTCGCCCCCATCATCCGCATCCGCGTGACATTCAGGGCCTGGCGCCGGCAGTCCTCGGCGCCCATGTAGACGACGCAGTCAAGCCCCAACTGGGCGCACGCGGTCGCGGTCGCGACGCCGTGCTGGCCGGCGCCGGTCTCGGCGATGACCCGCTTCTTGCCCATCTTCTTGGCCATGAGGCACTGGCCCAGTGCGTTGTTGATCTTGTGCGCCCCTGTGTGGCAGAGGTCCTCCCGCTTGAGCCAGACCGACGCGCCCCGCTTGCCGCCGGCTCGCTTCTGCACCACTCTTGTCAGGTTTGATGCGAGCTGCAGTGGCGTGGGCCGCCCGGCGAACGAGGCCCACAGCTCGCGGAGCTGGTCGATGA
>SLFH01000309.1 GCA_007124345.1 Phycisphaerales bacterium
CCTCGCTCGATGACCGCGCGGCCTCGCTCGGCGAGAGGCTCGCCGGGCTGTGGCACCTGGGCGATCGGGTCTCCTCAAGCCTGCAGTTGTTCGCGTCGGCAGGCGCGGCAGAGCCGCCCTCACCAGCCGCCACGCCGCGCGTCCTGCTCAGCCCCGAGCCGGTGATGCCCTCCTCCCCGACCGGGCACGGCGGGTGGTGGTCGCCCATGGGCTCGGACCTGCCCGGCTTCGAGTCCGGCTGGTACGACCAGCTTACCGATTCGATGCTGCCCCACGATTACGACATCCCGCACGCCCGCTGAGCCGGGCGGGGCCGGCTGGGGCGACAGACAGTCGCATTTTTTCGCATAATTCGCCCTCCAAAAACGACAGCCGGGCGTCCGTTCGGGTCGCCCGGCGCCGTCCGCCGCTGCCTCATCCCGGGTTGCTCGCGTTGGGTGAGGTTACTTGGATCGTTCGGAGAACTAGTTCGACACTTCCGCGAGCATGGCGTTGAGCGTCTGGGCGAGCGAGTCTCGCTGGTCGGGTGTCAGCACGCCGGGGTCTTCGCCGAGCAACTCCAACGCCTCGACGAGGTCCAAAGCGAATTCGTCCAGCTCCGCTGGCGTCAAGTCCTGCTTGATGCCGTAGGCGGCGTAATCGAACTGAAGCTGCTCGGACTCATCGACCACATCGGCGGTCGTGGCCCCGGAACCGGCGGCCATCGCGGTGGCGGTCTGGGTGGCGAGCCTCGCCCGAATGAGCTTGAACAGATCGATGATCTGGTCTCGCCAGATCTGGTGGTCGTCACCGGGGTCATATGGATTATCGGACTGGAATGGGGTGCCCATCGTCTGAGTATCCATCGATTGGCCGTCACCGGGGCTGTGGACCGCCACGGCGCCGGCCGCTGCCGATGAAAATCCGAAAAATACGGTCGCGATGATCGCAATAGATTTGGTACAGTGTGCGCGTAACGCCATGGCAACCTCCCTGCGGCTGGGGGGCGTCCCTTGAACGACGGTGTGTCATTCCGAGAGGGGCGCGCCCGAGGGCGGTTGTGACAGGACATTGAAGTTTTTTTTGGCCGATTCCGGATCTCTATCGTCCGGAATCAACCGAGCGAGGCTCCGACGCGGCGAGAGCGGCCCGATGATCGCGACACCACGCCTGATCTTCGACGAGGACGACGATCGGTCCGGCGAGAGTGCCGAGGACGCCGTGCAGCCTCCGACCGCTGTCGCGCACGCCTCACCGATGACGCCCAAGGACCTCGAGACCGTGCTCACGCGCGTCCGGGCGGGCGACCGGGAAGCCGCGGCCGACCTGATGCAGCGCTACGGCCCGATCCTTCGCCGGCGCTTCCGCCACAAGCTCGGCCGATCGCTCCGTCGCCTGTTCGACTCGCAGGAACTCAGCTCGACGGTTGCCCGGCGTTTCGATCAGTTCGTCCGCTCGGGCAAGGTCCGTGCCGAAACACCCGGCCAGCTCGTCGCCCTGCTCGAGCAGATCGCCAATAACGCGCTGGCACGCAAGATCCGTGTCATGGACCACCTCCAGCGGATCGAGTCGGCCGAGGACTCGCCGCTGGCCTCGGCGCTGCTCGAACGACTGCGCACGGCCGATCAGCAAGGGCCGGAAGAAGCCGAGCTCGAGATCGACCGCCTGCTCCGGTCGCTGGAGTCGCCCGAAGACCGCGAGATGCTCTCGCTCTGGCTCGGGGGCGCAAGCCACGGGGTCATCGCCGCCCATCTGGACATCTCGCCCGCCGCCGCACGCAAAAGGTGGGAACGCCTGCGTCAGCGGCTCAGAGAACTGATCGAGGAGCCCGCGTCGTGACCGATGCGACAGCCGATCGCGTGATCGACGAGATCCGGCGCATGTCGGCGACGGTCGGCCCTTTCCGTCTGTCGATGCTCCGCGACCGCCTCAAGGGGCTGGACGACGATGGCCTGGCCGATGTCTTCCTCGCCTTTGGCGAGGCGATGGAGGAGCTCGACGCCTTGGGCAGCGTGACGCTCCAGGACTTCATGGATGTGCTGCCCGACCTGCCCGAGCGCCCGGTCGTGCTCGACGCGGCGATCGAGACGGTGCTCCGCGCCATGGTCGGCTTCGGCCTCGACCCTTCGCAGGCCTCCTCAACCTTGGAGGAAAACTATCCGGAACTGCGCGACGCGGTCCGCACCTCCGCCATGCTCTCTGAGGCCCTGGCCTCCACCCGGACCGAGGCGCCCGAGCGCCCACGCCGCATCTTCCGGCCTCTGCCCGAGGAGTTCGGCCCCGAGCTCGCGCCGGGCATGCAAAGGTACGAGCTCCGCGAGCGGATCGGCGCAGGCTCGCACGGCGTCGTCTACCGCGCGATCGACCGCAAGCTCTCGGGCTACGCGTCCCAGGCATTGGTCGCGATCAAGGTGATCGACGCCAAGAGCACCTCCGCGCTCGCGCGCGACCGCCTCGTCGCCGAGGCGATCAAGGCCAGACGCGTCGACCACCCCAATGTCGTCCGCGTGCTCGACAGGGGTGTTTCCGGCGAGGACGAAGACTTCGTCGTCTTCGAGTTCGTCGACGGCGAGAGCCTCGCCGACCATGTGAAACACAAAGGCCGGCTCTCGCCCCGGCGTGCCGCGGAGATCGCCCGGCAGATCGCAGAAGGTGTGCAAGCCGCGCACAACGCGCAGGTTGTGCACTGCGACCTCAAGCCCGCGAACATCATCATCGACGGGCGGGGCGACGCGCGCGTCGCCGACTTCGGCCTCTCTGTCAGGACGGACGGCTTCTCCGAAGAAGAGCCGGGGGGCAAGCGGTTGCTCGGCAACCTCGCGTTCATGTCGCCCGAGCAGTTCCGCGCCGCCGAGGGCGCGCACATGCCCGCCGCGGATATCTACGCGCTCGGGGGCATCCTGTACTGGCTGCTGACCGGTTGGTACCCCAACGGCACGAGCCGCGAGGAGGTCGAGCGGTACCTCTTCGGGCTCGGTGGCAGACCCCACCCGCCCTCGGCCCTCTGCCCTGAGATCGACGAAGACCTCGAAGCGATCTGCCTGCGGGCGCTCTCGTCCGACGCCCGCCACCGGCACGCCTCCGCGGCCGGGCTCGCCGAAGACCTGCGGGCCTGGCTCGCGCACGAGCCCTTGCCCTGGCGTCGCCCCACGCTCGCCCGTCGAACCCGCCTGTACTTCCGGAGAAAGCCGAGGGAGGCGTTCACCATCTCGGCGCTGGTCCTCGCGCTGGTCGCGGGCACGGGGCTGCTTGCGCACATCGACGGACGCTACCGACTCGAAAGGGCGGAGGCCGAACTCGTGCTCGTGCAGCAGCGGGAGAAGCTGGCCGAGAGCCGGCAGGAGACCGAGATCCGCGAGCGGTTGATCGAGCAGACCCAGCAGTTCATCTCCGACTCCCTGCCGCTGCTCCACGCGCAAATCCCCAATCCAACATGGGAAGTGCTGCCGATGCTCTCGCTCCTGGAGGAGACGATCGGAACACCCCTGATGAAGTTCGGCAACGACGGGACGCTCCTGTACCACTACCGGTTCGAGATCGCCGAGCGGGTGCTGGAGCGTTACGAGTCCGCGGGGATGTCCCATTCGATCGAGGCGCTCTACTGGCAGCTGAGCCTCGGCTTCTGGAAACAGCGGGCGTGGGAACCGGAGAAGGCCAGACCGATCCTCGAAGCGAATCTGGAGGCGTGGCGGGCCGTGACGCCCGAAGACCACGCATGGCTCGACTACGTCGGCATCCTGACGGCCGCCTCCATCGCGACCGTCGAGATGCGAAAGCCCGAGCACGAGCGAGACACCGAGGCGTTGCAAGAGGCCGTCGCGATGCTGCTGCGTCACGACGAGATCTGCGCCGGTCCGCGCTGGGGCAGCCCGATCCACCGCACCGTCGGGCAGACGATGGGCTGGCTCCCCCCCGAGGTGCTCGGCGCGACGCCCGATCAGCGGGCCCTGCTCGAGCAGACGCTGACGCAGGAGTGGGGCGTGAAGCTCAAGCCGAAGGGCTGAGTTGAGGCGATTGCGACCGATGCGTACGCTCGGAGGCACGCGACCGGACGCGCGTCCCGGGCGGTGCTGCGCCTCCGACAGGAAGGGTTCATGAAGCCAGGCAGTACGCCGCACCAGTCCGAGCAACCAGCCGACAAACGAGGGCGCTGGTTCAGCGGCACGCGCAAGTTCACCGGCTATATGCAGTTCGCGATGGAGCAGCTCGGCTCGCTCCCCCCGGGATCAGAGGTCCTGGATATCCCCGCCGGTCTCGGTCAGATGACCGACGCGATGCGGTCGATCGATCTGCGCGTCACGCCCTCGGACATCAACACGGTGCGAGACGACTATGCCAAAGCCGACATGGACGGCGCCCTCCCTTTCGAAGACGACAGTTTCGACGCGGCCGTCTGCATGGAGGGGATCGAGCACATGGTCGATCCCGTGCTCCTCGTCGGCGAACTTGTCAGGGTGACTCGACCGGGCGGGATGGTGATCGTTTCGACGCCGAACATATCGAGTTTCTATTCTCGCCTCCAGTTCCTATTGACCGGGACCTTCTACCAGTTCAACCCGGCGATCATCCGTGATGTCCCGCCTGGCGTCGAGACCGACCGATTCCACATCGCGCCGATGCATTTCGCTCGCCTGCGTTACCTCGCGATGTACGCGGGCGCGGAGGTCGAGGCTGTCGGTTCGGACCGCTACAAGCGAAAGGCGCTGATGCCGCTGTATCTCGTGCTGCACGGCGTCGGGCTGCTCTGGAGGCGTTCGCTGTTCTTCGGAAAACGGGCGAGCCCCTGGGCCGAGCGCAACAAAGACCTGTACCGGTGGATGTACTCTCCGCAGATGCTGTTCGGGCGCACGATGATCGTCGTGTTCCGCAAGCGATCTGATCCCAGTGAACAGACCGGGGGTAAGCGATGAACCGTACGGCCGCATCATCACCGGACGCGGGCTGCGTGTTCGTCGAGGCGGGACCCGGGCCGCTTCTGTGGTCCACGATCGACTCGCCCGTCGGCGAGCTGACCCTGATCGGCGAGCCCGACGGGGTGCTCAGGCGGATCCGCTTCGGCGGGTCGGCGCCCGGGACGGAAAACATGCAGCACGACGCCGATGCCCTGTCGGAGGCGGCCGAGCAGATCGAAGCGTACTTCGGTGGTCGGCTCCGCCGGTTCGAGCTGCAACTTGCACCGGACGGCACGCCCTTCCAGCGCAGTGTTTGGGCGGCGCTCGCGGAGATCCCCTTCGGCCAGACCCGGACCTACGCCGAGATCGCGCAGGCGGTCGGTTCACCGAAGGGGGTCCGAGCGGTGGGGGGCGCCAACAAAGCGAACCCGCTGCCGCTGATCGTGCCTTGCCATCGAGTGATCCGGTCGGGTTCGACGCTCGGGGGCTACCTCTGGGGGCTGGACATCAAGAGCAGACTTCTCCGCCACGAGGGACTTGAGGTCTTCAAAGGGCGCGTGGCCGCGCCGTTGTTCTGAGTCAGCCCGGTTTGTACGGCTAAAGATAGGACATCCGGAGCGGTGACGCATTTTTGCCCCTGTTTCAGAAACAACTCTTGAAACAGGCCGCCGATCCGGTATCTTGGCTGTTGTGACGCCCCAGCAGATCCAACCCGACGCCAAGCCCGCCGACGCCGGCGCGTTCGAGGCCCAGGCCGTCGAGTCGATCGGGGCCGTCCGCGACGCGCTCGCCCGGATCATCGAGCGCAAGTGCCCGGGGTCGAAGGCGGTCAGCTCTGTCTGCGAGGCCTTCGGGATCCACCGCAAGCTCGCGTGGCAGCTCGTCAAGGTCGTGTACTCCGAAGACCCTTTCGTCGCGGCCCGGCACATGCCCAGCCCCAAGAGTCTTTCGGTCTGGCTGGAGGCGGCACGGGGTTCGGGCGTGCCCGAGGCGATGGTCGACGACGCGGCCCGAGCGGCTCAGGGGTTCGAGTCGCTCGCCGACGCGCACGCGGCCAGCCGCACCGAGTTCGAGATGCTGCTCGAATCCTGCGTCGGCCCGGCCGAGGCGGACGCCAAGTGGCGCGAGCGTGCGTTCGAGGGCAACAGTTACATCTGGGGCGTTCGCTGCCGCGTGCTTCTGTCGATGAGCGTGCTGCTGGCGTCGGACGACCGCGAGGGGTGGTTCCACATGGCGCAGGTGCGCGGGCTGGTGGGCTACCGCCAGACGCGTCCTGGCGTGCGTTGGATCGTGAACCAGTCGGTGGTGCTCGAAGGCGACGCCCCGCCTCCCGTCGAGCGTGTGGCGCTGGATCCCGATCAGGCCGAGATCCACGGGGGCGTGCCTGTGCTCGGGGCGTACTGCTCCAAGCCGATGCCGGAGCTCAGGCGTGTGCGCGCCACCGGCGGGATCCTGCAGGACGAGATGCTGCCGGGCGCAGTCGGCAAGCGGGGACAGCGGACGCTGGTGACCGGCGAACTGGTGCGCCACATCTCGACCGCCAGCGGCAAGGCCGGTCGCGTCGCGAACTTCGGCATCGGCGTGCGGATCCCTGCCGAGACGCTGCACTTCGACCTGTTCGTGCAGAAGGGCCTGTTCCCGAAGGCGGAACGAGAGCTGCGTGTGTTCAGCGACCTCGCCTCGCAGACGAGCGCCGACGAGGCGGACGCGCTTCCGGTGGGCGAGCGGATCGTCTCGCTGGGCGCGGGGCTGGCGATGGCGCACACGCCGGATGTGGGCTCGTACGCGCAGCTCGCCGCGGGTGTGTTCTCGATGCTGGGGGTGGATCCCGGGGAGTTCGAGTTGTACCGGGTGCGTGTGCCGCACCCGCCGATGCCGTCGAGCGTGATGATGCGCCACCGGTTTTCCGGCGGTGATACAGAGTGAGCCTTGAACCATTTGACCGCGGACCTGAGATGGCCCGCCACGCCCGGCCCACACCGGGCAAGGAGGATGCGGAAATGAAGAAGATCGCGATGTTTGCAGGGCTGGCGCTCGCCGTGACCGGCGCGGGCGCCCAGACCACCGTCAGCCACTACGACGACCTGACCGAGGGTTTCCTCGGCGAAACATTCTACTACAACGGGGTGACCTACCGTGACCTCAACAACCAGCCCGGCGTCTTCCCCAACGGCGATACCTTCATCGCCGACGACATGGGCAGCACCTTCATCATTGAGAACGCCCAGTACTTCCACGACGACTTCCCCGGCTGGGGCAGCCCCGACAATGTGCTGACCTTCGGGCGCGCGTATGTCCCCGGCCCCAACCTGTCCCTCGGCGTGATCGTCGAGATGTGGATGGACCTCGACGACCTCGCCAGCGAGGCCAGCATGGCCATGGGTTTCTACGAGAACGGCCCGTGGGGCGGCATCAGCTACCACCTCGACGCCTACCGCGACGGGGTCGTTGTCGCCTCCGACAGCTACACCATCAGCGACCTCGGCGGACGCGACAATGTCGCGGTAACGAGCATGTCCGTCTCAGCCGACGCCTTCGACACGCTGCACCTGTACGCCCAGTACAACGGGCAGTTCTCGGCGCCGCGCCTCATCATGGACGACCTGACCATCACCGCCGCGGGCCCGACCTGCCGCCCCGACCTCAACGGCGACGGCGTGGTCGACGCCGACGACTTCTTCCTCTTCCTCAGCTACTTCGCCGCCGGCGACCCGATCGCCGACTTCAATAGCGACGGCGTGATCGACGCCGACGATTTCTTCGAGTTCCTGTCGGCCTTCGCCGCGGGCTGCTGATCGACCCGTTCAAGCGCGGCTTTCGAGCCGCCTTGTTCTCCCTCGCGCCCCCGCCGACCCCCACCGGCGGGGGCGTTTTCATGCGCCCTCGCCTCGCGACCTAACCTTCGCGTCGATGACTGAAGGCGGACCACTCTCGACGACGATCGCGGGCCTGAGGCTCCGTTGCCCGGTGATCCTCGCCGCGGGGACGGCCGGCACGCTCGACGAGATGGCCGACGCGTTGGACCTCTCCCGCATCGGCGCGATCGTCACCAAGTCCATCACGCGCGAGCCGCGCGAGGGCAACCGGCCCTGGCGGATCCTGCCCGAGCGGGCGGGCATGCTCAACGCGATC
>SLFH01000397.1 GCA_007124345.1 Phycisphaerales bacterium
CCCTTGCTAGCATCGACGGATGCCCCAAACGCCCAGCCAATCCGGATCCCAGCCAGAGACGCACGACGGGCCCCATCACGAGGGTCAGCACGACGCCCTGCCGATCCCCGAGGGCGACCTCACCGGCGCCATCGAGGCGATGCTGCTGACCTCCGACCGCCCGATCGCCCCGGCCAAGATCGGCGAGGTGCTCGTGCTCGCGGGCGTCTGCCCCGAGGAGACGGCGACGCCCAAGGCGGTCGAGGGCGTCATCAGGGACCTGAACGCCCGGTATGAGCAGGCCGGGTGCGCTTTCCGCATCGAGCAGGTCGCCGGGGGCTGGCGCGTGATGACCTTGCCGGAATACTCGGGCGTCCTGGCGGCGTTCGGTAGGCTGCGGACGCCGACGCGTCTGAGCCGTGCCGCAGTCGAGACACTCGCCATCATCGCCTACCGACAGCCAATCACCAGAGCCAAGCTCGAATCGATCCGCGGGGTCGCCTGCGGCGAGGTCGCCAAGACGCTCATGGAGCGCAAGCTCGTCGCCATCGTCGGCAGGGCGGAGGAGCTCGGCCGACCGATGCTCTACGGCACGACCAAGCACTTCCTCGACACCTTCGGTCTCGCCTCGATCAAGGACCTGCCCGCGACGGGCGAGTTGCCGATCCCCGAGCAGGCGCCGGTGGTCCGGGCGACGGCCGCGGATGATGAAGACGATGCGGGCGTCGGGCCGAGCGGGGACTCCGAGGCCGGTGTGCACACCGGCGATTGGGGTACGGGGGAGGCGGAGAGTCGGCCGGAGTGAGCGAGCGACGCGTCAGCGAAAAGCCGGGCAAGCCCGCCGCCGTGCGCGTTGGGCGTTCGTACCGCTCGGGGACATCGGGCGCGCTGTACCTGTTTACGACCATCTTTCTGGGCATCGGGGCGATCAACGCGCAGAACAACCTGCTCTTCTTTGCCTTCGGGCTGGCGATCGCAGGCCTTGTGGTATCGGGCGTGATCAGCGGGGCGGGGCTGATGGGCCTGCGGATCGAGCGGCTGGACCCGCCCCCGGGCGAGGTCGGTTCGCCCGGCGTGATCCGCTACCGCGTGAGCAACGCCAACCGCCTCGTGCCCCTGCTGTGCGTCTGGGTGGAAGAGCGTGCGTTCAAGCGGGCGGGCGACGCCAAGTCGTGCGCGAAGCCCTCGCCGGCGTATATCGAGTTGCTGGCGCCCGGGGCGAGCACGATCGTCGAATCGTTTGTCGTGCCCACGCGACGGGGCGTGGTCGAACTCGGCGAGTTCCGCGGGCGCAGCGGCTTTCCCTTCGGCCTTGTCTCCAAGATCGTGCGTTTCAGGCAGCCTTCGGAGTGGACGGTGCGTCCGGCGCGACTGGAGCTGACCAGGGCGGCGTCGGAGCGGATCGTGCCGCGGGGCCCGCGGGGGGCGGATGTGTCCTCGGGGCGTGGGGACGGGCAGGAGTTTTACGGGCTGCGTGAGTACACCGAGGGCGACTCGATCCGCGAGATCGCGTGGAAGCCCTCGGCGCGGGCGGGGTCGCTGCTGGTGATGCAGCGGACTTCGCCTAAGGCCGCGAAGGTGAAGGTGCGATTCGATCCGGCGGGCGCTGATGCTGAGGCTTTCGAGCTGGGGCTGGCGATGACCGCGTCGGTCCTTCGCGCCTGCCAGGAGTCGGGCGTGCAGACTTCGCTGTCAGGCGACGACTCCAAACGCGGGATTGAGGGCCAGCTCGACGCGTTGGCGAAGGCGATGCAGGAACCGGGCGCCCGCCCATCGGGACCGCCCAGGATCGTGATCGAGCCGGGGACGGGCGCCGGCGGGCGCGGCGTCGAGCTGCGCCTGGCCGAGGCGTCGAGGTGGCTGGCCGGCGGTCCTCCAGAGCCCGGGGCGTTGGAGCGTGATCCACGATGAACCCGGACCGCGTCCCATTTCTCGCGCTGGTGCTGACGCTGCTGAGCATGATGCTTTACGGCGTGGCCGACGATGCGCCCGGCACGGCGCTGGCGGGCTGGGTCGTCGCGATCGGGGCGTGGGTCGTCACCCAGCAGCGGTCGGGGCGGGGGATGCCCAGGGCCCTGGCGGGCACGCTGATCCTGCTGCTGCTCATCGCAACGGTCTTCCGCGCGATGACGGCGGAGGTCGATGTCACGCTCTTTTGCCAGTTCCTGATCGGGGTGCAGCTCGTCAAGCTGCTGGACAGGGAGAAGGCGAGAGACATCGCGCAGCTGCTGGTCCTGGCGGTCTTTCTGGCGATCGGCGCGACGCTGCTGAGCCCGGGCCTGTGGGTCGGCGTGCTGGCGTTGATCTTTGTGCCGGTGATGGTGCTGGCGGTGCTGCAGTTCCAGGTGTACCGCTCGCGTGAGGCCGCGGCGGACTATGCAAACGAGGCGGGCGTGCGTCCGCCGCCCCCGGTGAGGGCCGGGCGGTTCGGGCGACAGCTCTTTCGGGTGCATTCGTTTTCGTTGGCGACGGGTGTGGTGATCGCGGCGGTGGTGTTCATCGTGATGCCGCGCGGCGCGGGACAGGACGCCTTCGGGCGCTGGGTTACTCCCGCGGCGCAGCGGACGACGGGGTTCAACGACAGCGTGAGCCTCGGCGGTGGCGGGCTGATCAACGAATCTCGCGAGGTGGTTCTGGAACTGACCGTCCGCGACCCCAGGGGCGAGCCGATCGGCGGACGCGAGACGATCTATTACCTCCGCGGCGCGGTGCTGGAGAACTACCGCGACGGGGAGTGGAGCACGAGGCGACCCCGCTCGCGCACGCGTGTGCCGGCGGCCGAACTCGGCGAAGACATGACCTGGCGGTTCTCGGGCGAGGACACGCGCAACCTCTCGTACAACTTCGAGATCACGCTCCGATCGACGCCGACCAACAGGGACTTTTATCTCTTCACCGGCTGGCAGCCGCTGCGGATCACCTATTCGCGTGCGCTCAACCAGGTGTACAACTCGGCCGTGCGGACGGTCGTGCTGCGCGGCGACGGGCGTCCGTTGACCTACAGCGTCCTGTGGCAGCCGGCGTCGCTGTTTGTCCGGCCCGGTCAGGAAGACGCCGAGAGTAACGAAGAAAACCGCGAGCGCCGCGCCGCGTCCCGGCCCTCCCCACGCTCGGAGGTCATCGCCGAGGTCGCGCGCCGTGTGCTCGACGAGTCGGGCATCGACCCGGATCCCGACGAGCGAGGGGCCGACGAGGACGCGCGCGCCGCCATGGCGATCGAGTCGTACCTCCGCGAAAACTTCGGCTACACGCTCGTGCTTGAGCGTCCGACGGTCGGGGCCGACCCGACGGAGTGGTTCCTCACAGAGCGGGGCGTGGGGCACTGCGAGTACTTCGCCTCCGCGATGGCGTTGATGTGCCGCGAGGTCGGGATCCACGCGAGGGTGGTGACGGGGTATGTCGCGACGGAGTTCAGCGAATCGTCGAGGTCGTACACGGTGCGCGAGAGCAACGCGCACGCCTGGGTCGAGGCGCTGATCGCCCCGGGCGTCTGGCGCCGGTTCGACCCCACGCCCCCGGGCGAGCTGATGGCGGTGCACAGCGTCTCGGACACGGTCTGGCGCCGGATCGGGCGCTGGATCGACGCGCTGGAGAGCGCGTGGGTCCGCTCTGTGGTGAGCTACGACAGCTCGGCGCAGGCCAGGCTCCTGGGCGCACGCGACGAGGACAACCGGCGGGCCGGGCGGGGCGATGAGGAGCCGGGCATCGATGTCTTCAGGGTCGGGTTGGGCGTGCTGGCGTCGATCGTGATCGTCGCGGGCATCGCGTATGTGCTCTGGAGGCTGCTGAGCCGCACGGCGCCGAAGCCGGCGCCTTCGGGCTTTGTGCCCGAGCCGATCCCCGAGGAGCTCTCGTTCTATCCGGAGATGCTCAAGCTGCTGCGCGAGCGCGGGCTCGCCAAGCCCGAGCCGACGCCTCCACTGCGCCACGCTTCGGTGATCGCCGGAAGCGAGCCGGAGGTCTCGGGCGTGGTCGACGAGGTCTCGCGCGTCTTCTACCGGGCCCGCTACGGCGGGGCCTCGCTCACGCAGGGCGAGATCGACGGCGCCTGGCGCGGGGTCGAGAAACTCCGCTCGATCTCGTCCAACGGCTCGGCCTCGTCCGGGTCTTCGTCTGGGCCTTTGCCGGCTCTCAACGGCGCAGTGTCCGAGAACGGGGTCCGCTGACGCCGTTTGGTCGGGGCGTGACGCCGAGCACCCGGATCCGCCCTCCCTTAATCGGGGGCCAGAGTGCGTCGGGCGTTCAAGCAGGCCGATGGTCGCCCTCCGGAAGGAAAGAGAGGGATCCATGCCTGCCAACCGTTCCCGGACCGAGCGATGGAAGTCCTGCCTTGAGCGCATCTGCGAGCGTGGGGGCGGGATCGAACTGACGATGACCCCCGCCGGCGACGACCCGTCGCCATGCCTGCTCTGGCGGGTTCGGCTGCACGAGGTGAACGAGCGTCGTCTGGTGGTCGATTGGCCGTCGGCCGCTGGCGCGCCCGTCGAGCTGGTGCCCGGCACGCGCCTGGTCGGGGTGATGGCGGTCGGTCAGAACCGCTGGATGTTCCACACCGAGATCGTGCGCTCCGAGGAGAACACCCGAGGGCGTGGGGGCGTCTGGGTGCTCTCGCCTCCAGAGGCGGTCGAGCGTTGCCAGCGCAGGTCGTTCTACCGCGTCTCGACGGCAAATCTGTCGCTGCCGGCGGTCCGGGGCTGGAGGGTGCTGGACCCGCAGAGCGTGATCGTCGCGGAGGTCGCCAATAGGGCGATGGTCAACGAGGCGCTGGAGGCGAAGCGACGGGGCCAGCCGTTCGACGCGCCCGAGTGCGTTCTGCCCGAGGTCGGGCCGTCGTTTCAGGCGAAACTCGCGAACATCTCGGGCGGCGGACTGGGCCTGATCTTCGGGCCCGACGAGCACGCGGGGCTGGATACATCGAGGCTGGTGTGGTTGCGGGTGAACCTGCAGCCGAGGATCCCCGTCCCCGTGGGCGTGACCGGGCGGATCGTCCACACGCACCTCGACAGCGAGCAGCGTCTGTACTGCGGTGTCGCCTTCGAGTTCCAGTACAACCCGTCGCACCGCGCGTTCGTTATCAATCTGCTGGCGGGCTTGGTCGACGACATGCGCAAGGCGCAGGAGTTCGACCGGCGCGCGGCTTGAGGCGGAGGTCGGCTCGGGGCTTTAGCGGCCCTTTTCGCCCGACCAGTCGAATTCGCGGGCGAGCTCCCAGGGGCCGTCGGCGAAGCGGACGGTGATGTTGCCGCGGGCGGTCTCGAGGTCGAAGACATTGGCGCCTTCGTTGATGACGCCTCTGAAGCGGTGGGGCTGTGCGAAGACCTCTGTGGCGGGGCGCTTTCTGGATGAGACGCGGACGATGCCGTTCTCTGCGAGGGCTTCGAGGCGTCCGGCCGAGTCGCCCCCGGCGTAGAGGAAGATGTCGCCGCCGGTGGTCATGAACTTGACGGGGCCTCGGATGGCCCGCTCGGTGCGGACGCGGATGTCGCCTCCGGAAGACGGGCCCCGCTCGGCCAGGCCGGAGTGGACATTGACCGCGTCGCCGACGCCGACGAGCTCGACGGGCCCGTAGGCGTTGCGGATGAGGGCCGTTTCAAGCGAAGGGGTGCGGACGACCAGGTTGATCCGGATATCGGGATCCTCTGTCGGCCGGACCTGGACGATGAGGGTCTTTTGACCGTCCTCGCCGGTCTCGATGCGGGCCTGGGTCTTGATCGGGAAGTCGGCGGGGCTCGGGTTGGCCTTGCCGGTGCCGGGGGGGTACCAGGCGCGGGCGACGACCTCGGGATGGGCGAGTTCGGGCTTGACGGACACGCGGATCGAGCCCTGGGGGTTGCGGATGTCGGCCTTGAGCTGTTCGCCGGGCTCGACGCGCAGTCCTTCGACGGGGACGCGCCAGTCGGCGACGGGGGCGAAGGGGATCTGCACCGGGGCACAGGCTCCGAGTGCGAGTACGGCCCCCAGTGCGGCGGTGGCGGCGATCCGGGCGATAGCGCGTCGGGTCATGGCTGGATCCTCGTTGGCGCCCTCTCTGGGCGTCCTGAAGCCGAATTCCGGTCCGGACGCCAAGGGTATCGGCCGTCGGGGGTCCGGACTGGGGGAAACGATCGGATTGGGCGTGTTGACGGTGAAACGCCGATCGCAGAAGATATGATTATCGCGGCCTCGTGGAGGTCGGATTTTACTCGGTTTCTTGGATGATGCCGGCTCGGTGTGCGATGCTCATCGGCCGCCTGTAAAGTTTGTGCTATTTTCCGCGCCGTGCCCGAGGGGGCGACTGGGCGCGACGATGCAGCGGGTCGGCCGCGGGGCCGCCCCGGCGTTCCGGGCTCACGCCCGAACGAATTTCACCCGTTTCAACGCGCGTGGGGCGCGGGGTGTCAGGCGTTCAGTCCGGATCAGGAACTCCGCTTTTCAGGGCGGAGGGTCCGCAGGCGGTCGTCAACTGGTGTTTCCGGTACTCCGGCGCGGGCGGCTGCGCGTGCGAGTCGTGAGAAGCGCAGAGGTGCTCACCGGGCCGATCAAAGGCGGATCGGCCATGATGCAATTGAATGTGCTGGGCGTTGGGGGCGTGGTTGCTCAGGTCGGCGTGCCCGCCTTTGTGGGCTCGCTGGTTGTTGTGGCATTGGTCGCGGCCGGGCTCGGTGTCGCGGTTTCGATCGTGCTCCAGAAGAAAGTGATCGGGCGGACCATCGCCGACGCCAAGAGGGAGGCGTCGGAGATCGCCGACCGCGCCAAGGCCGACGCGTCGACCGAGGCCGAACGCGTCCGGCTGGAGGCCGAGAAGCAGGCGATCGAGCGCAAGGAGAAGACGGACCGTGAGCTTGAGCAGGTCCGTTCGGAGCTGCGCGAGACCGAACGCCGGCTGGCGAAGCGGGAGGACATGATCCACAGCCGCGAGCAGCAGGTGGGGGAGAAGGAGCGCCTGCTGGAGAAGTCGATCGAGAAGTCCAAAGAGCGCGAGCAGCAGCTGGACGCCAGGGCCGAAGAGATCCAGCAGCTGATCGCGGCGCAGAAGGAGAGGCTCCACCAGATCGCCTCGATGAACGAGGAGGAGGCGACGGCGGAGTTGCTCAGGCGTGTCGAGGACGAGCACCGCCACGAGGTCGGCAAGAGGATCAGAAAACTCGACGAGGAGGCGGAGGACAAGGCCCGCGAGACGGCGACGGAGGTCGTGCTTCAGGCGATGCAGCGCTACACCGGCGAGCTGACCAGCGAATCGACCGTCCGGACCGTCGAGATTCCCTCTGACGACATGAAGGGGCGGATCATCGGGCGCGAGGGGCGGAACATCCGCGCGATCGAGAAGGTCACGGGCGTGGACATCATCGTCGACGACACGCCGGGCGTGATCGTGGTCTCGTGCTTTGACAAGGTGCGCCAGCAGGTCGCGGTGGAGTCGCTGGAGAGGCTGATCGCCGACGGGCGGATGCACCCGGCCCGCATCGAGGAGGTCGTCGCCAAGACCCGCAAGGAGGTCGAGGAGCGGATCATGAAGTACGGCAAGGACGCCGTGCTGGAGGTGAATCTCCGCAATGTCAGCCCGAAGGTGACCGAGGCGATGGGCAAGCTGTTCTACCGGACGAGCTACGGGCAGAATGTGCTCAAGCACTCGATCGAGGTGGCGTACCTGTCGCAGATCATCGCCGAGCAGTTGGGGCTGAACGGGAAGATCGCCCGTCGCGCCGGGTTCCTGCACGACATCGGCAAGGCGATGGACCACGAGATGGAGGGCGGGCACCCGAAGATCGGCATGGATTTCGCCCGCCAGCACGGCGAGAAGGAGCCGATCCTCAATGTGATCGGCGGGCACCACGCCGACATCCCCTCGACGAGCTTCTACACGCCGATCGTGATGGCGGCCGACGCGGTGAGCTCGGCCCGGCCCGGGGCGCGGCGCGAGAGCATGGAGCGGTATGTGCAGCGCCTCAACGAGCTGCAGGACATCGCGCTCTCGCAGCCGGGCGTCACCGAGGCGTACGCGATCCAGGCCGGGCGTGA
>SLFH01000075.1 GCA_007124345.1 Phycisphaerales bacterium
CAGAGAACGGAACTTCATCGGGGTTTTCATTCGGGGCATGATTCCTCCGAGGCCCGGGCCTTGCGCCCGGCTGGCCTCGGGATCATCGTACCACGAGCACGTGCACCCCTCCGTGGGACGCTCCGAACATGTCTTCCCAGCGGATGCGGAGGCGGTGGACGCCCGGCTGGAGGTCCGCGGGGAGTTGGGCCGAGTAGAGGTGTGGGCTGGCGACGGGGTTGGGCAGGCCCCGCCCGCCGGTGTTCGGGTCGCGGTCGCGTTCACGGGCGGCGAGGAAGAACGGGTCGCGCCGGCCCTGCTGCCTGTCCATCGCGATCACGCCCGAGCGGCCGTCGATGACGAGTTCGACTGTGCAATTCTCGGTCGCGTTGAAGACATTGGCGACGATCTCGACGCCCTCGCGGAGCTCGGCGGCGGTGACGCGGTCTGGCGTGTGGATGGTCATCTGGAAGTCGGCGGGCCGTCGGGAGGCCTTGAAGCGGATGGTGTAGTCGGTTCCGTCGAAGTCGATGAAGGCGTAGCCGTTGGGCGCGCCGTCGCGCATCATGGCGTGGGGGAGCCCGTACTCGTCGAGCGAGCCTCGGTACCACGAGCCGCTGGCGGTGACAGCGTTGTAGTGGTGGTGGATGGTGCCGGCGGTGTAGCCGTCGTCGGAGCCGAAGAAGGCGTGGGCGTTGATGTGGGTGTGGCCCGAGAGCGAGAGGGTGCGGGGATGGTTCGAGAGGGCCTCGAAGAGTCGGCCCCGCTCGGGCGTGGAGTGCTGGACGCTGTCGCCCACCATCGGGGAGAGAGGGATGTGCGTCATGACGACGATCATCTCGTCCTGGGGCACGGTCGCGGCGTAGTTGCGGACGAATTCGATCTGGTGGTCGTGCAGGCCTCCGCGGTAGTTGTTTGTAATCTTCCGTCCGTCGTCGCGGTAGCCCCGCCAGCCCTGCCAGATGACATTGTCCAGGGCGATGAAGTGGACACTCCCCCACTGGAAGGCGAAGTCGGTCGGCCCGTAGGTCCGGATGTGGGTGTCTGCGGCGTGCGTGTCGTCCTCGGCCTTGAAGTTTATGTCGTGGTTGCCGTGGACATTGTAAAACGGGATGCCGACGGCGCTCTGCACCTCGTTGAGCGGGCCAAAGAGGTCGAGGTCGTCGCCGACGAGATCGCCGAGGACAACGGCGAACGCCGCTTCGATCCCGACGAGTTCGGCGATCGTGTCTCGGGCGTAAAAGCCGACTTCTTCGATGGTGTAGGGCTGGGGATCGGCGATCGTGACGACGGTGAAGGCGTCGAGCTCGTCGTGGGCGTAGAGGGGGAAGTCGATCGATTCGGGCAGGGGGCCGGTCGGCTCGATGCCCGGGTAGTCGAGGTGGTCGGGCGAGCCGGCCGGGTCGTGGATGTGGTAGAAGCGGGGCAAGTTCAGCCCGTCGAGGCGGGTCATGTAGCCCCGGGGCTTGACGACATGGAGGATCGCGCGTCCGGAAGGATCGATGGGGAGCTCGTAGCGGCCGTGCGCGTCGGTAAGGACGACATCGACGCCGTTGGAGACCCTGACGCCCGGGAGGCCCGGCTCGCCGGCGTCGCGTCTGCTGTTGGCGTTCTTGTCGAGGTAGACGACGCCGGTGATTGTCGTACGGGTGTCGGTCGCCTCGGCGAAGGCGGGCGGGCAGCAGGCGGCGAACAGGACCAGGGCGAGCGTGCGGCTGTGCGAGGCGTGGGGCATTGGGGCGGATCTCCGGGAGCTGGCGAGCGGGTTCGGGCGAGCAGAAGCATCGCCGTTTCGGGTCGGCGATGGATGCAGAACGCGTGAAGATGCCGCTAGCGTTGCGTGAGGCCCAATCATGATACAGAAATCCGCTGAAGAGCCCGCGGGGTCGGCAGTGCCGACGAATAATCCGGGCGTCAGGGCGATTTACGGCAGCGTCGACGCGTTTGATGCTCTGAACAATCCCGAACATCCCGTTGCGGATGTCGGCATCCGCCAGCGGCCGGAAGCGAAAGCTTGAGTGTGAAGCAGAAACCATCAGCGGGCCGGTACAGGAGAGCCTTGGGGCTCATGGCAGGCGTGCTCATTGTCGGGCCGGTGCTCGCGGGCGTCGGTCTGGCGGTGGGGCTGTCGAGCTGCGCGAGCGTGCCTCCGATCGGCATGAGCGCCGCTCCGGCCGAGCGTGTGCGGGAGCTGCCCAACGGCGAGTACGACCTGCGGGGCGAGGCGACGCTCTGGTTCGACGACTACCAACACCCGTTCATCGAGGCCTCGCACGACGAGGATGTGCCGTACCTGATGGGCGTGGTGCACGCCCACCAGCGGATGGGGCAGATGGAACTGATGCGCCACCTGTCGCAGGGGCGGCTGGCGGAACTCTTCGGCCCTCCGGCGGTCTTTCTGGACGCGTCGATCCGGGCGATCGGCCTGACCACAGCGGTCCCCGCGATCGAAGAGACGATGGACCCCGATACGCGAGCGTGGGCGCAGCGGTACGTTGAGGGGATCAACGATTACCGGCGTCGGTTCGCGACGGCCCCGCTTGAGCTTCGGATCATCGGCCTTTCGGGGACGGAGGACTGGACGGTCGCCGATGTGCTCGCGATCGGGCGTCTGGGGTCGGCGGATGTCTCGCTGGCGCTCTGGTACAGCATGGCGGCGTTGCGCGACCGCCCGGGCTTCGAGGAGTACAGCGCCCGCCTTCGGGGCTTCCACGACGCGGGTCGCGCCAGCTTCGGGCCGATGGACGCAACGCCGCTGGATGCGATCATGGGCGTCTCGCGCGTCGGTAGCAACGCGTTCGCGGTCGCCGGCTCGCGGACGGCGTCGGGCGCCGGCATGCTGGCGAGCGATCCGCATGTGGGGATGCAGATCCCTCCGCTCTGGTCGGTGATCGGCTACAGCTCGCCGGGCGGATCGGCCGTCGGATTTTCGATCCCGGGCGTGCCCGCGATCGTCATCGGGCGCAACGAGAACATCGCTTGGGGCGGGACGAACATGCTCGGGCTGAGCAGCGCGATGTACGATGTCTCGTCGCTGCCCGACGAAGAGTTCACCACGCGGACGGAAACGATCCGTGTGCGCTGGTGGAACGACCGGGAGATCACGATCACCGAGTCGCCGTTCGGCCCCGTGGTCTCCGAGGCGCCGCTGTTCCGATCGTTGAACCTGCCCAAGACGGCGCTGAAATGGCGTGGCCACGAGCCCAGCGACGAGCTGACGGCGTTTCTCAATGTGATGCGGGCGAGCGACTTCGACGAGTTCCGCGCCGCCTGGGAGAGCTACGCCGTCAGCGGGCAGAACTTCCTCTACGCCGACAAGGCGGGCAACATCGGGCAGGTGCTGGCGATGTCGTTCTCGCCCGCGGCGGGCCGGATCGCCGAGAACGGGCTCTTCGCCGATCCTTCGAACCCCGACCACGCGTGGAACGGCGAGATCCTCTCGACGGAACTGCCGCACGCGCTCAACCCCGATCTTGGATTTCTTGTGTCGGCGAACAACACCCCCGTTCGCACGACCCCGCGGGTGAGCGTGTCGGGCAACGCCAACGACCGTTTCGACCGGATCTCCGACAGGCTGTGGAACGGGCGATCGATCACGCTCGACGAACTCGCCGACATCCAGCTCGACACCTACTCCGAGGCGTCGCACAAGGCCGCACAGGAACTGCTCACGCTGATCAAGAAGATGCCCAGCGAGGGCAGGCTTGATGCTCAGCGGACACGCCTCGTCGATGCGCTGGCGGCGTGGGACGGGTGGTACCGGGCCGAGTCTTTCGGGGCCGCGGCGTACCAGCTTCTGCTGCATCACATCATCGAGATGGTCTACGAGCCCCGCTACGGCACGGAGATCACCCGGCACCTGCGGCGTTCGGTCGCGGTGCACGACTGGGTCGCCGAGGACGCCGAAGACGGGTACATCGACGAGTCGGTGATGACACGGGCTCTGGTCCGCGCGTCGCGCGACATGCGCGACGGCATGGTCTGGGGCGATATGCACCGCTTCGTGATGGGCCACCCGATGCGCAGGCTCCCGCTCGTTGGCGGGCAGTTCCGCTTCGGGGATTACCCGATCGACGGCTCGTCGTCGACGGTGCTCAAGAGCGCCCACAGCATCACGAACAAGGTGCACGAGACGACCTTCGGCGCCAACGCCCGCTTCGTGACCGACCTCGCCGATGAAGACGAGAACTACTTCGTCATGGTCGGCGGTCAGGACGGCTGGCTGGGGAGCGAGAACGCGACCGACCAGTGGCCGCTCTTCAGAGAGGGCCGGTTGATCCGCGTGCCGATGCGGATCGAGACTGTTCGCGGCTCGTTCCCCCACAAGGTCGAGCTGCGCCCGCGGGCCGCTACGGGCGAGCGGGGGGACAGGTGAACGAACAGGTTCTGGCGTGGTCGCTCTTTGCCGGCGGCGTTGTCTGGTGCCTCTGGGCGTGCTGGCGCGTCGGGGCTTGGCGGAAAAAGTGGCTCTGGCGGGGCGGCCTCGCCGGGTGCTTCGGGCTGCTGGCGGTGCCCATGGTCTTGGGTGTCGACGACGGAACGCTGAGCCGCTCCCCGGGTGCGCTGCCGATCGCGGGGGCGATCTGGCTCGCGCTGATCGTGCCGCTGGCGCTGCTCGGGGCGTTGCTGGTCGAGGGACTGCGCTTCGCGGGGTGGGCGTTTGGGTCGATCAGGGGCGACCGGGGTCGTCCCGACCCTCCGGCACAAGACGGATCGCCGCGGAGTTGATGCAGTAGCGCAGGCCTGTGGGGGGCGGGCCGTCGTTGAAGACATGGCCCAGGTGGGCGCCGCAGCGGCTGCAGAGCACCTCGGTGCGGACCATCCCGTGGGAGCTGTCGGTTTTCGCGGCGATGTTCTTCTCGCCGGCCGCGGCTGAGAACGAGGGCCACCCGCAGGCGGAGTGGAATTTCTCTCCCGCCCCGAAAAGCACCTGATCGCAGCAGACGCAGCGGTATTCGCCCGGGGTCTCGGTGTTGGTGTACTCGCCGGTGAAGGGGGCCTCGGTGCCGCCTTTGCGGGTGATGCGGTAGGCCTCTGGCGAGAGCTCTTTCCGCCACGCGTCGTCCGGTTTTTCGACCTCGAAGCGGTCTGGGGGCGGCGGGTGCGGGGTGTTGGTGTCCATGCGATTGTTCATGTCGGTGTCCTCGTGTTGGGGCTCAAAGGGCGTGGGAGGCCATTGCGGAGTCCGCGGGTGTTGATCCCGGCATTGTTGTGCCGCGCTCTGGGGTTCGGCGCGGCGCGTAGCCCGGATTGACAGGCCGCACGCCAGAGGAGAGAGTGACGAGGTTGGAGCGTGCGTCCGCGAACGGGGTGTGTCCGGAGCGAGCGTTGGCCGAAGGTCACCATCAGGACGGCGTCGGAGCGAAGGCGATCACGCGTCGGGCGGCGATCGGGCTGCTCGTCGCGGCGGGGCTCGGCTACGCCGTGCTGTACCGTCCCAGGCCCGACCCCGCCGCCCGCGGGCGGACGATCGTCGACTACTGGGAGAAGTGGACGGGGCACGAAGCCGCGGCGATGCAGGCGGTGGTCGACGAGTTCAACGGCACGGTCGGCGCTGAGAAAGACATCTTCGTCCGCTACTTCACGATGAGCGGGATCGACCAGAAGTCGATGGTGGCGATCGCGGGGGGCGACCCGCCGGACCTGATCGGGCTTTGGAACCACGCGCTGCCGCTGTTCGGCGAGACGGGGGCGATCCAGCCGCTGGACGGGCTTGTCGAGGAGTGGGGGCTCGACGGGCGGGCGTACGCGCCGCGCGTCTGGGACCTCTGCCGGCACACCGGGCGCGTGTGGGGCCTGCCCTCGACGACCTCGACGATCGCGTTCTACTACAACCGGGGCCTGTTCCGCGAGGCGAGGAGCGCGGGGCTGGCGGTCGACCCGGACAATCCGCCGCGGACGATCGAAGAGCTCGACCGCGTCGCCGACGCGTTGACGGTCGTGGAGGGCGAGGGCGCTTCGCGCCGGGTGGTGCGATCGGGCTTCTTGCCGACCGAGCCGGGCTGGTGGCCGTTCATCTGGGGGCACATGTTCGGCGGCAGGCTCTACGACGAAGGCACCGACCGCGCGACCGCGGCCTCGCCCGAGAATGTCCGGGCGTACCAGTGGGTGCGGAGCTATCCGGAGAAGTGGGGGCCGGGGCGGCTCTCGACTTTCCAGTCCGGCTTCGGCAACTACTTTTCGCAGGAGCAGCCGCTGCTCATGGGGCGGGTCGCCAGCTCGCTGCACGGGTCGTTTCTGTCCAATGTGATCAACCGGTTCAGGCCCGAGTTCGATTACGCGGCGGTCCCGCTGCCCATGGACGGGCCGCTCGTCGACGACGCGCAGCCCGTCGGCATGATCGAAGCGGACATGCTCGTGGTACCCTCGGGCGCGAAGCATCCGAGAGAGGCGTTCGAGTTCGTCGCGTTCACGCAGCGGCGCGAGGTTCAGCGGCGCCTCGCCTCCGCCCACGGCAAGAGCCTGCCCTTCCGGCGCATCGCCGAGGACGAACAGTTCATCGCCGAGCACCCCAACCGCATGATCCGTGTACACGAGGCGATCGCGAACTCCGAGCGGGCGTTCGCCAAGCCGCGCACGAGGCTGTGGCCCGAGTACCGGGCGGAGTTCCAAGCCGGGTTCGACCGGATCTGGCGCCTGACCGAGCCGCCCGAGCGCGTGCTGGAGGGGATCGAGCGGCGCATGCAGGCGGCGCTGGACCGCGCGGCCCAGAACCGCGAGCGCCGGGGCCTGCCCCCGCTGGAGGGCCGGGCGTGAGCGACGACCTGCAACGGGCGCGTGCCGCACAGCGCCGCGACGATCTGACGGGGTACCTGTGGATCTCGCCGTGGGTCTTCGGATTTCTGGCGTTCATGGTGCTGCCGGTCTCGATGAGTCTGTACTACAGCCTGACGCAGTACCCGCTGATCGAGAAGCCGGTCTTCATCGGGCTGGAGAACTACCGGCGGCTGATGGCCGACGGGGTCTTCTGGAAGGTGGTGTTCAACACGGTGATCTACGCCGTGTTCGCGGTGCCGATCGGGACGGTGCTGGCGCTCCTGATCGCGTGGCTGCTGAACCAGAACGTGAGGTTTCTTGGGCTGTGGCGTGCGGCGGTGTTTGTGCCGACGCTGGTGCCGATCGTTGCCGCGGCGATGATCTGGCTCTGGCTCTTCAACGCCGAGCACGGGCTGATCAACCGCGTGCTGATGCCTGCGTTGGCGACGGTGAATCTGCTGCCCGGCGTCGAGCTTTCGACCCCGGCGTGGCTGACGGATCCTGGCTGGGCGATGCCCGCGCTGATCCTGATGAGTTTCTGGGGCGTTGGGCAGGCGGTGGTGATCTATCTGGCGGCGATGCAGGATGTGCCAGAGAGCCTGTACGAAGCCGCGGAGCTCGATGGCGTCTCGCCCTGGGGACGGTTCATCCATGTGACGGTGCCGATGATCAGCCCGATGATCCTGTTCACGGTGATCACAGCGATCATCGGGGCGTGGCAGGTCTTCGCGGTGCCCTACATCATGACCGGCGGCGGCCCGGACCGGGCGACCTACTTCTACACGATGTACCTGTACGACAAAGCGTTTTTGCTGGGCCCGGAGATGGGGTATGCGTCGGCGATGGCGTGGATCCAGCTGTTGATCATCATGTTCTTCACGGCGCTGGTGTTCCTCGCGAGCAAGCGTCTTGTGTTCTACAGAGCGGGGTGAGGGATGGGGCGTGCATCGAGAGATTGTCGTTGGTTTGTTTCCGAGGTGATGGTGGTGGTTTCCAAAGCGTCATCCAATGGTCGAGCGTGCGCCGGAATGGTGAGCGGTTGTCCGAACAGGATCGGCGGATCGAAAAGCCCCGGAGGGGCGCTGGGCTGTAGCCACGGGTGGAGCCCGCCGCAAGCGGGCGCAACCCGTGGAAAGCGATTCCAAAGCAAGTTCCGCCCTGAAGGGGCGGAGGAGTGTCTCGGACTTCCTCCGCCCCTTCAGGGCGGCGTTGTTCTTGACTTCCTTTCCACGGGCTC
>SLFH01000219.1 GCA_007124345.1 Phycisphaerales bacterium
GGCGAGGGCGACGGCGTCGTCCAGCCGGCGCCCGCATCGTCCGATCACTCTGAAGATGAGGACGCGACGAACGACGCGGGTGTGTTGAGCGAAGAAGAGTTGGAGATGCTCCTCGCCGAGGAGCCGCCGCAGCGGCCCGCGAGAGGCTCGGGCTGAGGCTTGGACAGATGCGGGGTTGAGAGAGAACGCCGACGGCAGGACGCCGATGCAGAACCAGAATCCATGCCGAGTGATCGTGCTGGGGCCGACGGGCCCGCAGATGACGCTGCGCTCCGACGCGGAGCGCGAGGTCGTGCGGGCCGAGTCGCCTCTGGATGTCGTGGGCGAGATCGCCGGAGCCGCGGCGGGCGGGGACGGGGCGGAGACGGTGGTTGTGGTCGCGGCGTCGACGCCTGGGCTCGCCAACGGTGAGCTTGAGCGCTGGAGCGCCGCGCTGCGCGAAGCGTCGCCGGGGGTGAGGATCGTGCGTTTCGGGGTCGGCGATCCGGAGACTTCAGTGTTCTTCGATGCGGAGGTGGGGGCTGGGGACGAGCTTGAGCGGTTTATCCGGGATGGCGGCGTTGCGTCTGCGGGTGTTGAAGAAGAGGCTGCGCCTCAGATTTCAAACCACGTTCCGTCTGGTTCGGTCGGAGACACTGGCGGGCGAGGCGGCAGTGACACAGATGTCAAGATCACCGGCGAGCGAGACGCCAGTGCCACAGGAGTTGAGCACCTTGGCGGGCGAGTCGCCGGCGCCGCAGGTGTTGAGCGCAGTGGCGGGCGAGTCGCCGGCGCCACAGGGGCGAGCGAGGTTTCGGGCGATGGGGTGCTGGTTGAGGCGATGCTGCGCGGGGCGGATGTGCTCGATGCGGCGCTGATGCTCATGCGCGACCGGCTCGGCGTGGGCCGCGTCGAGCTCCGCCCGCTCGGTTACGGCGGCGTCGAGGTGCGGTGGCGCGAGCAGGTCTTCGGTGAGCTGCACGCGCCGGGCGCCGATCCGGTGCTGCTGTCTGAGCAGGCGGGATGGCTCGCGGGGTGGCTGCGCCTTTCGCGTCAGCAGCACGAACTGCGTGAGGCGGCCTTTACCGATTCGCTGACGGGCGCGTACAACCGGCGCTACTTCGATCGGTTTTTCCCCGCCGCGATCGAGTCGGCCCGCAAGAACCGGCGTGCGGTCACGCTGCTGGTCTTCGATGTCGACGAATTCAAGACCTACAACGACCGCTACGGGCACTCGGCGGGCGATGAGATCCTGATCGAGATGGTCCGCCTGATGCGGAGCGTGATCCGCCCTGAAGACAAGGTCTGCCGCATCGGCGGGGATGAGTTCGCGGTGATTTTCCACGAGCCGGAGGGCCCTCGCCAGCCGGGCAGCCGCCCGCCCGAGTCGGTGTTCGATATCTCGCGTCGGTTCCAGGAGCAGATCGCGGCGCACCGGTTCCCCAAACTGGCGGAGGAAGCGCCGGGCCGGCTGACGATCTCGGGCGGCTTGGCGAGCTATCCGTGGGACGGGATGACGGCCGAAGCCCTGCTGCAGCAGGCCGACGAGCTTGCGCTCAAGTCCAAGCGTTCGGGCAAGAACGCGATCACGCTCGGCCCCGGGGCGGAGCGTGTGTGCATGCCTGAGCAGTAGGCGGCCGTCGCTGCGCCCCGCGCCCGCCTCCCCGATATCATTTACCGGACGGATGGGACGCCCAAACGAGGAGCGCGATGATGGTCTGCAGAATGAGAACGGTGCTCGGTGCGGCGGCGGGATTGCTGGCGATGGCTGCGATCTCGGGCTGTGCGACGCCCAAATCGCCGACCCCGTGGGAGTCTGCGTTCAGCCCGATGGCCGAGGTGGGGCACGACGCGACCGAACAGGTCACCATCCGCCAGGTCGACTTCGAGCGTGCCGAGAGCAACCCGCGACTGCCAGGGCACGAGATCATCGGGCGATCGGCCTTCCGGGACGAGCGCACGGCTGCGGGGGATCTGTCGGCGGGCTCGCGCCTGGGCGATTTCGCCCGTTCGATCGGGGCTTCGATGGTGGTCGTCGGTGAGCGTCACGCGGGGCAGGAGGAGCGGGTGCGCTTCATCCGGACCGCGGGCGTGGGCGTTGATTCCGGCGACGCGATCTCGCGTGGCACCCCCCCCGCCCGCCAGTCGGGCTCTGAGGCCGTGCCGGTTCTTGTGGATGTGTACGACTACATCGCCGTGTTTTATCGGCGTGTGGACTGACCGGCTCTGCACACAGTCTTCGCGCAAGGTTGACGCGTAGGCGTGCATCCCGCGTTTGCCTTGGCGGTAGAGTTGGAGCGGATCGAGATCCGGTCCGCCTGAATCGAGACCCCCACCCTGCCGCGCGTTTTCGCGAATGCGCGGTACTCCCTGAAGCCCCGGGGAAGCCGCATCCCCCGGGGCTCTTTTTCTGCGCGCGTTTTGGGCGATGGGGCACTGGCGGCTTGTCCACCAGTGTTTTACAGAATGGTGTGGGGATTGGGCCATGGGGTGTGGGAAGCACCCGGCTCGGCGAGCCGGGCCACCTTTCGGAACAGTGGCGGGCGAGCCGACATTGCCTCAGATGTGTTGCCGGTTCGTTGATCTACCCGACGCGGCTGGGCGGTGGGACCTCGGCGGGGCGCCGTCCGCGCGTGGCCTGATCGCCCAACTTGCGGGACATCACGGTGAACCCGATCGCGCCGGCGAGGGTCAGCACGACCGTCGCGAGGAAGGCGACAACCGCGAGCCTCGGGTCGATGGCGATGGCGAGTTCGTATATGCCGACGGCGAGGAAGGGCGCGATGATGCCGCGCACGCCGTTGAGCGTCCCGTGCACGCCCATGTACTGCGACTCCATGCCTCGGGGCGCAAAGTCGAGGTGCCCGAGGTTCCAGGCGAGCACGCCCCCCGCGTAGCCGACGCCCTTGAAGATCGAGGCGAGGACGAGCAGAGGCAGGCTGCCCATCGCGACCGCCAGAGCGCAGCAGGCGTGGGCCGCGACGAACGCCCACGAGTGGATCGCCCGGAAGCGGATCACATGCACGCGGTCGAGCAGGCGGGCCCAGATCGGGATCATGAAGGGCATCATCGCCAGCGGGATCGAGGCGACGATCGCGATGCCCCCGAGGTATTCGAGGTTGAAGCGGTCACGGGCGGCGATGGTCAGGATCGGGACGAGCATGAGGTTGCCCAGCCCCAGGAGGAACATCCAGGTCATGAAGCTCGCGTAGCGCCGGTCGGCGCGCAGCACATTGACGACGCTCATCGGGCTGAAGGTGGGGGCCTCACGCCCGGAGAAGGCGAGTTCGGCGTTGCGGAGTGAGCGGTGCCCGCGCACTCGGATCTGCGACCAGGCGTACACGCCGTAGAGCGAGATCACCGCCCCGACGAGGAAGAAGAGGCGGTCGGCCTCGGGGAAGATGTTCATGGCCTTGCCCAGGCCGAGGCCGAGGAGGCTGAGCATGGTGACCTGGACGGTTGCGAGCTTGCCGGTGACGCGGGCGCGCACCCTCGGCGCGTAGTTGGCCCCCCAGATCGTCGAGCGGATGGTGATAAAGCCCGCCCAGCAGAGTCGACCGGCGATCACTGCGAACGTCAGCAGCAGCAGGCCCCCGGGCGTGCGCGGGGCCAGGGCGATCGCCGCGACGATCAGCACCATCGCGATCTGGACGCCGTTGATGAACCGGACCTTGTCCGCCCCGTTGCTGATGCGGACCCAGATGAAGCTCGCGATGTTCGCTGCGGCGGTCGAGGCGGCGAGGATGGCGACGGCCATGTTCAGGACGCGGTCTGAAACGACCCCCTCGTACGCGTTTTTGACCAGCACGCCGATGACGCCGCTGTCGACGACCACCAGCAGGAAGGGCAGGGCGAAGGCGGCCCGGAGCTCCATGGCGTAGTTGCGGCGAGAGAAGACCGGGATGCGGGAGGGATGGAACGAGAGCAGGGCCTTGAGGGGCAGGCCGATCGCCCGGGTGTGGGCGGGGGCCCTCCCGGCGGGGGTGGGTTGCTCGGGTTCGGGCACGATGGGAGCGTTGGCGGGCGCCGACACAGAAGCAAGCGACGCGGCGGCGGGCGGGGCAAGTCGGCCCGGCAAGAGCGGCCCTACCAGAAGCCCGTCCGTGCGCCCGTGACCGGGTCCCGGTGCGAATAGAATCTCGTCGGAGCATTCTCTTCGGGCCGGGGCCCCCCGCGGGGTCCGCCCGCCTTCACACGAGACAGGACACCGTGCAGATCCGTAATTTTTCGATCATCGCCCACATCGACCACGGCAAGAGCACCCTCGCAGACAGGCTGCTCCAGGCGACCCACGCGCTGAGCGATCGCGAGGCCCGCGAGCAGTTCCTCGACGGGATGGACTTGGAGCGCGAGCGGGGGATCACCATCAAGGCGTCGGCGGTCACCGTCAAACACATCCACAACGGCGAGGAGTTCATGATGAACTTCATCGACACGCCGGGGCATGTGGATTTCGGCTACGAGGTCAGCCGCGCCCTCAAGGCGTGCGAGGGTGCGTTGCTCGTCGTCGACGCCAGCCAGGGCGTCGAGGCCCAGACGGTCGTCAACGCCTACCTCGCCATCGCGCAGGACCTGGAGATCATCCCCGTCCTCAACAAGATCGACCTGCCCGGCGCGAGGCCCGAGGAGGTCGCCGAGGAGCTGGAACAGGTCCTCGGCTTCGCCGCCGAAGAGTGCCTTGTGGTGTCGGCCAAGACGGGCCAGGGGATCCCCGAACTGCTCGCGGCGATCTGCGACCGCCTGCCCCCGCCCCGCGAGCCGGTGACGACCAAGACGCGGGCGCTGATCTTCGACGCGGTGTACGACGACTACCGGGGCGTGGTGATCTACGCCCGAGTGTTCGACGGGCGCCTGAAGGTCGGCGACAAGATCCGCATGATGGGCCTGGACCGCATGCACACCATCACCGAGCTGGGCAAGTACACGCCAAAGCAAGTGAAGGTGAAAGACGTCGGCCCGGGCGAGACCTGCTACATCGTCGCGGCGATGAAAACTCTGGGCGATGTGCGCGTCGGCGACACGATCACGCTGGAGAACGACCCGGCGGAGGAGGCGCTCTCGGGCTACGAGCCGCCCCGCCAGATGGTCTTCTGCGATTTCTACCCCGCCACCAGCGACAAGAAGGGCAACGACTTCGAGCAGCTCCGCGAGGCGGTCGAGAAGCTCAGCCTCAACGACGCGAGTTTCACCTTCGTGCCGGTGCACTCTGAGGCCCTCGGCTTCGGCTTCCGCTGCGGGTTCCTGGGCCTCCTGCACATGGACATCGTGCAGGAGCGGCTGGAGCGCGAGGGGGACGTCGAGGTGGTGCAGACGGCGCCGACCGTCAGCTACAAGGTCGACATGCGTTCCAAGGGCGGAGGCATCGAGGAGATCGAGGTGCACAACCCCGCCGACCTGCCCGACGCCAGCACGATCGTCGCGATCAAGGAGCCGGTCTGCCGCGTCGAGATCATGGTGCCCAAGCAGTACATCGGCGATGTGATGAAGATCTGCATGGACCGGCGCGGGATCTACCGCAACCAGACCTATGTCTCCGAGACGCGCGAGATCCTCACCTTCGAGATCCCCCTCGCCGAACTCATGTACGACTTCTACGACAAGCTCAAGGGCATGACCGCCGGCTACGGCACGATGGACTACGAGGTCATCGAGTTCCGCGCCGACACCCTCGTGAAGGTCGACATCCTCGTCAACGGCGAGCCGGTCGAGGCCCTCAGCCTCATCACCCACCGCGATAAGGCCGAACTGCGGGGCCGACACCTCCTGGTGCGCCTGCGCCAGCAGATCCCC
Organism: Phycisphaerales bacterium; assembly: GCA_007124345.1. Lineage (GTDB taxonomy): Bacteria > Planctomycetota > Phycisphaerae > Phycisphaerales > UBA1924 > SLFH01. The sequence continues at coordinate 5,770 of SLFH01000219.1, forward strand.
AGGCACCAGTTCGAGATCCCCCTCCAGGCCGCGATCGGCGGGAAGATCATCGCCCGTGAAACCATCAAGGGCTTCCGCAAGGATGTGACGGCCAAGTGCTACGGCGGCGATGTGACGCGCAAGCGCAAGCTGCTGGAAAAGCAGAAGAAGGGCAAGGACCGGATGAAGTCCGTCGGCTCTGTGAACATCCCGCAGGAAGCGTTTATGGCGGTGCTGGATACGGGGGAGTGAAGCCCTCGTCTTGCACCCGTGGCACTGGCGGCTTGTCCGCCAGTGTTTCCCGTCAATGACGCATGGCCTGTCGAGACAGTTTGGCGGCCCGGCAACCCGACTCCTCGCTCCGCTCAGAGATCGGCGTCAAGGTCGCGGCGATCGCAACCCTGCGCCCGGCTCCCAGCGCCCCGCGCCCTTCCTCAGTGCTGCGCCCTCGACGGCCTTCCGAACCACCGCAGCCTGAAGTTGCCGCGTTCCATCGCGATGTCCATGGCGGTGTAGCGGAGATCGGCGGTGCCGGGGCCGTCGACCTGGAGGCGGTAGATGCGTGTGCCGTCGACATCGCCGATGCGTGTCCAGTAGACGCCGGGTGTCTGCTCGCCCGATGGCATCATGTGGAAGAGAGCGAGGATGTCGCGCTCCTGGCGTTTGAGGATGCGGAACGCCTCGCGTGGGTTGCGCCCGCGCTGGACGAACTCGTCGGCGGTCACCTTGCTGAGGACCTGGTCGGTGAAGAGGTCGGCGTCGTTGTCTCGGAGGGTGTTGTAGATGTGGATCATCAGGTGGCGGGCCGAGCGGGCGCGCAGCTCGATCACGCCGTCGCCCCGGTCCACGCGGAGCTGGTCGGGCGGGATGTTTGTCGGGTCGGCATCCATCCGCCCGTCGCGACCGGTAAACGGCGTCTGGCTCCGCGCCCCCGGCAGCCCCGCCAGCGGCGGGTTCCAGCGGACGATCCGCTCCTCGGGCTGACACCCGCCCACAAGGAGCAACGACGGCGCAAACAGCAGGGCCGCGATCCCCAACAACCGGACCGGGCGGCGCCTTGCGTCGTTGAGCGGGGTTGTGCTGCGACGGGCCATGCGCGAGGATACGCTGCAATGGGGCGCACTGTTGCCCCAACCCAAGGGGGCAGATCCTGATATGGCAGATTCCGATCAAAACCCGTCAAAGCCTGACGGCAGTCCCGGATCCGGCTCGCAGCCGAGTGTCCCCCCGTCCACCACGCGCCCGCCCTCGAAGTCGTCGGGCGGCAAGGCTCCGGAGAAGAAGTCGGAGGCGGGCAAGTGGGCCGAGCGCTTCTTTGCGTTCCAGCGTTGGGTCGTCAAGCGGTTCTGGAGCATCATCGTCCTGACGATCGCCTCGCAGTTCGGCGGGTACATCGGGCACGCGCAGTTCGGCATCGACAGGGTCCACGGGCGGACCTTCACCATCGCCGTACTGATCGCGGCGGGGGTGATCTTCTATTGGCTCGCCCCGCGCCGGGCGAGGTTCATGCTCAACCTGTGCTTCCTGCTCCTGGTCGGCGCCGGGATCCTCGTCGGGCTGCCGCTCTTGGTGCAGTTCATCCGCCTGGGCAGCATCGGCGAGGCGTGGCGTTCGATCGAGGGGGCGATGCTCACCGGCCTGGGTCTGGACTGGCTCAAGGCGGGCGTGGTGCTGCTGATCCTGCTGATCGGCGGCAGGCTGGTGGGCGCACAGCTGCGCACCAAGTCCAGCAGCCGCGGGGGTTTCAAGCCTCTGAAGAAATCGCAGCGGGCAGCCACGCAACCAAACCAGCGCACGCCGTCTTCGACACCGGGGCCGGGCGGCCCCTCCAAGGGCTCGGGCGGCAAGGCCTGACTCAATCTGCCGGGTGACACCCGCACGACGGGCCGCAGGCCTTGCCCTTCGGCCTGTCGTTGCAGACCTCGGGCTCGCCAAGCATGTGCCGGATTTTCTTGTTGAGGAACCAGGCGTGGCGCTCGAGGTGCCAGGTCGAATAGCGCACAATCTCGATGATCGAGCGCTCGCCGTGCTCGACATGCATGCCCGTCCGCAGCCACTGGGCGTCGTCGAGCGATGAGAGCAGCTCGCTGTGCCAGATGCGCAGCGTGTAGATCAGCGCGACATACCCGCCGATCGGGCTGGCGTGCTTCGCGTAAAGCCCCGCGTCGATGAACGCGTCCTCGTCCCACGCCTGCAGCATCGGCTTCTCTTCGGCGA
>SLFH01000396.1 GCA_007124345.1 Phycisphaerales bacterium
CCCCCGCCTCCAGCACCACCGTTTCAACAGAAGATGCTGCTGGTAGATCGTTTCGATCAACGCGTCCGCGTGCGGGCCCTCAATCGCCGTCGCGGGGATCTCGGCCAACCCGCGAAAGGTCTTCTCGAGCCGCTCGGCGGCCGGTCGTTCTCGCTCGACAAACGCGCGCGCGTACCCGATCTCTCCCGCATCGCGCAGGTCGCGACCGAAGATCGCGCGGGCGCACAGCGGCGCCGCCCCGGCCAGCTGCCACGCCTGCTCGCCGAGTTTTCGTTCGCGCGCAAGGTAGCCCTCCGGCTCGTACCGGTGGTCGTGCACGACGACGGCGCCCGGCCTGAAAAGCACCGGCATCGAGAACCTCTCGCGCAGCCGCCACGCCCATTCCAGGTCCTCGAAGCAGGCCTCGGGCAGGGACTCGTCGAAGCCCCCGATCTCGCGGACCGGAGCACCGGGGACCGAGAGGTTCAGCGTCCACGCGTGCCTGAAGCCCCAGTCGTGCAGCGGGTCGGCGCAGGCGATCGGGTTCCGCTTCGGCGTCATCTGGTCGTAGAAAAAGACCATCGAGGCCTCGCGCACCAGGCGGTCGAAGAGCCGGTCGGGCTCGTGGATCTTCCAGGGCGCGGCGCCCAGCACCATCGCCGGGCGGCCCAGCGCGTCCATCGAGATCTGCGCCTCGAGGTGCTGGCGCACGCAATCGGGCCCGGGCGCGACGTCGTCGTTCAGCCAGAGCAACCAACGCCCCGAGGCGTGCTCGATCAGCCTGTTGCGCGTCGCCGCCGGACCGCCCTTTGCAAACTCGAAGACCCTCGCCGAGGGCATCGCGGCCGACGCGACCTCGACCTCCCCGCTTCCGGGCCCGTCGACGCCGACGATCACCTCGAACAGGTCGTCGTCGAGTGTCTGGCGCGACAGCGCACGCAAGCAGGCGTCGAGTTTCTCGGGTCGCCCGCAGGTCGGGATGAGCACGCTCAGATGCATCGGGCCTCCGCCCGCTTCAAGTGCGGGCCCGGACCCGCCGATGCGCATGCACGGCGAGCCCTCGGAAGCAGCATCGGATACCTCACGCCATGGACACGCAGAAATCCACCGAGCAAGCCCGGCGCGGCGTCGAGCGACGCGCATCCGACCGCGTCGAGGTCGTCCGCGGCGCAAGGGTCAGGCGACCGGGCTCGGCCCGTTCGATCCCCGCTCGCACCCGAAACACCTCCGAGTGCGGGCTGCTGCTGGAGATCGCCGGGGGGCCCGAGGGCCTGACGCCGGGCTGCCGCGTCGAGGTGATCGTCGCCCGCTTCGGCGAGCCCCTGGTCCGGTCCGAGTCGTTCATCCCGGCGCGGGTCGTCCGCGTCGGCGAGGGCGACAGCGGACGGGCGCTGGTCGCGCTGGAGTTCGAGCAGACCGGCACCGACGCCCTAGCGGCGTGAGGCGCCGCAAGCCTGTTGTAATAAATTGCGAGTGCGGTTTAGAGGCCGCCGGGCTTGGAGTTCTGACCGCCGGCCTTGATCTCCGTGTCCGCGTTCGGGCGGGGCTTGATCTGCGGCGTCGGGTCGCGGTCCATGATCTCGCGGAGTTGGCGCCCGAGCTTGAAGCGGACGGACCGCTTGGCGGGCACCTGCACAGGCTGGAGTGTTCTGGGATTCTGGGCGATGCGGGCGGCGCGGTGGCGGACCTCGAAGATCCCGAAATCGCGGAACTCGATCCGGTTGCCGTCGCCGAGTTCGGCCGCGACTTCGTCCAGCACGGCCTGGAGGACCTGCTTCACATCCGCCCGCCGGTAACCGGTTTGCCCGGCGACGCGATCGATCAGGTCTTTCTTGGTGATCGTGGTGACTTCACGCCGCAGACCGCTGCTCTCCCGTTGTGGCATGTCGGCACGCCCCCCGAAATCGCACCCAAGACACAGCCAGATCAACCGGGCCGGATCACGGCCCGGCGGCGTGCGCCGCAGGCGAGACAGAGTGGTATTCGAACCGCGACACTTGAACCCGTTCCAAACCGCCGCGGTCCGGACAATGAGTATCGCAGATCCAGCCGCTCAGGTCAACGCAGAAAATAACAGCGATGACAGGGAGCCGTCAGCGGCGAAAAACGGCCCGTTCGACGCCCTGCGCAGCACACAAAGTGGTTCAGAATCTGACCTTGACGCCCGCGTACAGGCCGGCGATCGCCCCGTCGTAGCGAAAACGGTCGTCGCCCTTGCCGTCGGTGTGTCGGATCAGGAGCTGGCGGTAGCCGAACTGCGCGCCCAGGTTGGGGTGCGGGTCCCACGCCAGCCCTTGGATGATGTCGATCGAGAACGCGGTATCGTCGTCGCCGGTGGTCATCCCGCCGATCGTCAGCTCGGTGTCGATGGTGATCTGCTCGATGAAGCCGAGCGTCCAGCGGACGCCGCCGATCGCCTCCGGAAACAGTCGCGACGCACGGATCGAGTCGCGGGAAACACCCGGATCCTCGCCGGCAACACGCCAATTGATGTGCGTGAAGCGTGCCCCCGCGATCAGGTCGAAGTCGGAAGTGAAGTTGTACCCGCCGTCGGCCGTCGGGCCGCCCTGGTACGAGTGGATCCGGTACCCGCCCAGCAGACGCCCCGAGGCGAAGCGCAGGCGGCTCTCGACGCGGTCGCCCGCGTCATAGGACGTGCCGTTGACCGAGATAGTCTGGTTCAGCGCCGTGTCGTTCTCTTCTTCCAGGTAGATCCCGCCGACCAGCCCCATCCAGCGCCCACGCCGGAAGATGAACTCGCCGGAGGGACGAAGGCCCGTGTTGTCCACCCCGAGGTCGATCAGGTCGATCTCACCCCGGGCGGTCTCCAGGCCGGGCATATCCACCTTGCCTCCGGGCACGGCGTACCAGAGCGAGGGCTCGAACTGGACGGTCCAGTCGCCTCCCGAGCCGGGCGCTTCGAAGTAATGCCTACTGAGCGATTCGCCGCGCGCTTCGGGCGCCTCGCCGGACGCGTCGGGCGAGAACGCCGCCGCCCCCGACACCAGCAGGCCCACAGCCAGCGCGGCGGCGCCCACGCATCGCTCTCTTGGCCCCGCGAGAGGGCCGGCCTTGGGGTTGCCCGTTGGGCGAACCATCCTCACCTCCGTGCCCCGCCGATCGCGGGAGCACAAGCGTAGCGTTGCGGGGCCCCGACCGGCGAGGCCCCATACAGATTGAGATCGGCTATGCAACCGGGTGAAGCACCAGAACATTCCGGACGGATCGAGCTGGCGCCCGGGGTCTTCGTCGACGAGTCGGCTCTCGATTTCACCTACGCCTCCAGCTCCGGGCCCGGGGGACAGAATGTCAACCGGCGCGCGACCAAGGCCATCCTCCGCGTCGACCCGGGCGACATCCCCCTCGGCGAGTCCGCCCGCAGGCGACTGCTGGAGAAGGGGGCCCGCTGGCTGACCGGCAGCGGCGAGCTGATCATCACCTGCGATTCCGGACGCTCGCAGACCCAGAACAAGCGCGAGTGCCTCCAGCGCCTCCGCCTGCTGATCATCGAGGCCAAGAAGATCCCAAAGCCCAGGCGAGCCACCAAGACCCCGCGATGGGCCAAGGCCAAAAGGGTCGAGGAAAAACGACGCCGCGGCGAGGTCAAGAAGAAACGCAAGGACCCCGAGCCCTGAGCCCCACCCACCCCAATCAGCGGTTCGCCCTGGCGATCGAGACGAGCAACCCCTCCGCGGCCGCTCCGGACGGGGCGGGCCAGTCGCCCCTCGGGCCGGGCGTCGCCCTCGGCGAGATCCTGCCCGGCGAGGAGGGCGCGATCCGGCCGATCCGCAGCGAACTGCTGAAAGCGGGCGCGCGCCACGACGACGACTTGATGCCCGCGATCGATCGGCTGTGCGCCGCAGAAGGCGTCTCGCCCCGGGAGCTGGGGATGGTCGGAGTCTCGGCCGGGCCGGGCGGGTACACCGGCCTCCGCGTCGCCCTGACCGTCGCCAAGTGCATCGCCGAGGCGACGGGCGCAAGACTGCGGCTGGTCCCCAGCGCACTCTCCGCCGCGGCGGGCGCCGATCCCTCTGGCCCGACCCTGGTCTGCCTGGCTTCCAAACGAGAGACCGTCCACGCCACGATGGTCGGGGTGACTGACGAGTGGCTGGCCGAGCACGCAGCCGCGATCGAGCCGCTGGTCGGGAAGGCCCGGCTCTCCGGCGACCTCGGTCGGCCTTGGCCCGGTCGGTGGCTGGAGATCGGGCTGATCGGAGCCGATGTTGTTGCGACACTCGGGGCGACGAAGATCGTGGGCGATAAACACCTGCCGGCGTCATTCCGCGAGGCGGTGGCGGCTGCCGGGGTGGAGGTTGTTTTCCCGTCGTTCGGCCCGGAGGGAGTCCTGCGCCTGATGGGGTGGTTTGGCGACGCCGACCCTGCCGATGCGGCCCCGATCTATCCCCGCGAGCCAGAGGCTGTCACCCGATGGCGGGAGTTGGGGCGGGGGTAAGGCGCTGGGTCGGGACGAAATCGAGGCGGTTGCAGGCCTTCTCGGACACTGCTGTGAAGTTGGGCAAGGTATGCGTCGATCACGGGCATCGGCGCGAGGGCAATGACGCCCCGGCTCGGCCATCGGACGGCCGACGCGCTGTTTGGATCGCAGGCCTCGGTCAAGGGAAACGGCACCGTCATGTCCCGCGAGAGCTCAACAAGCAGCCCCGGCGATCAGGACTGGCGCGAGAAGAAGGTCTTCACGACCGGAGAAGCCGCCCAGCTCTGCAAGGTCAGCCAGCAGACGATCATCCGCTGCTTCGATTCGGGTCGTCTGCAGGGCTTCCGCGTGCCGGGGAGCAAGTTCCGGCGGATCCCGCGTGAGGAACTGCTCCGCTTCATGCGGGCCAACGACATCCCGACGGGTGTGCTCGATTCCTCGGGCGGCCCGCGTGTGTTGGTCGTCGACGACGACGAGCAGATCCTGGACCTCTTCCGCGAGATCCTGGCCGACGACAAGGGGTACGAGGTGCGCACCGCCAGCACCGGCTACGACGCCGGCCTGCTGACCGAACGCTTCAAGCCCGACCTGGTCGTGCTGGACTACATGCTGCCGGACATCAACGGCAATGTGGTCTGCGCCCGCATCAGGGAGAACGAGTCGCTGGCGTCGACGAAGATCCTGCTTGTCAGCGGCGTCGTCGATCGGAGCGAGGTCGAGGGCCTGCTGAAGGCGGGCGCAGACGGGTTCATTAAGAAACCCTTCGAGCTCGACACACTCCTGCACCGCATCGACGAGCTGCTCGGGGTCGGGGGGAACGGCAAGTGACCCCCGGCGGTCCTGAGCAGATCCAGCCGGGAGGACCGCACGACCGACAGATCGAGTTGATCCTCCAGCGGGTCGACGCGCTGCCGACGCTGTCGCCGATCGCGACGCGCCTGCTCGGCGCGGGCAGCAGCGACGACTTCGACATCGACGAGGTTTCCCAACTGATCGAGTCGGACCCCGCGCTGACGGCGCGGATCCTGGCGATGTGCCGCACGGCCGAGAAGGGCCTGGGCGACCGGATCACGACGGTGCGTCGCGCGATGGTGATGCTGGGCATCCGGGCGGTGCGCAGCGCGGTCTTGAGCGTCGCGGTCTACGACCTGATGGAGGGCGTGGCGCAGAAGGCGCACGACGACGCGGCCATGCGCGGGATCGAGAGCGACGCCGCGTTCGACCGCGTCGGGTTCTGGACGCACTCGATCGGCGTCGCGTGCGCGGCTCGGCTGCTGGCCGAGAAGGGCGGCAAGAAGGTCGATGTCTCGCCCGACGACGCCTTCGTCGCCGGGCTGCTGCACGACATCGGCAAGCTCGTGCTCGATGTCGCGCTGCCGACCGCCTTTGTCAAGGTGTTGATGGTCGCGGCGCAGAAGCGTTCGGCCGCGGCGCCGATCGAACGAATGATCATCGGCATCGACCACCATGTCGCGGGCAAAAGAGCCGCGGAACGCTGGGGTCTGCCCCGCGTTCTGCAGGATGTGATGTGGCTGCACGGCCAGCCCTTTGAGGCGCTGCCGGATGTGCCCCACCGTCGTCTTGTGGCGTTGGTGAGCGTCGCAAAGGCGGTCTGCCGCGGGCTGCACCTGGGCTGGTCGGGCGAGTTCGACGACACTCAGAGCGCAGACCGAGAGGCGGAGAAGGCGGGGATCGACCGTCGCGTGATCGCGGAGGTTGTGCGCCTGCTGCCCGACGCGGTCGCCGAACGCCGCCGGATCATGGGCCTGGGCGAGGAGGCGAGCCCGCAGCTTTTGCTGCGTTCGATCTTCAACGCCAACAGAGAGCTTGGGCGGATGAACGAGGCGATCTCGCGCGAGTCGACGGCGGCGGCGAGGTCGCGAGCGGCGCTCGACGCCGTGGGCGCGTTCCTCGAACGCGTCGGCTCTTCGCCGCCCCTGGTCGGGGTCTTCGGGCTCGCGGCGTCCTCGGCCTCGACGGCGCTGGGCGGTCGCGCGTTCGCGGTGGTCTCCCAGATCGATGACCGCTCGGGCTGGTCGCTGCACCGGGTGTCGATGGACGGTCGGGTGGTCTCCAGCGAGACGATCGACCCGCCGGCGGTGCTCGGTGGCGAGCCGCTCGCCGATGTGCTGCGGGGCGAGGGGGGCGCAGAGCGCGCGATGTCGTTGCTCCCCTGGATGGCCGACCAGATCGCCGAAGGCGCCGACTACCGACGCGTGCGCGCCATCCCCGCCAGCCCGACGCCCGAGAGCGCAGACGGTCCGGGTGTCTTGATCCTCCACGAGTCGGCGGCGGGCGCCAAGGCGCCGCCCCGCGAGGTGGTGCGCGCCCTGCGTTCGGCGTGGGCGCAGGCGATCGCCACGGTCTGGGCGCGTGAGCGCAGCGACCGACTGGGCGAAGAACTCGTCGAAGCCAACCGGCGACTCAGCGAGGCGCAGGCAAAGCTCACCGAGACCGAATCCATGGCCCGCCTCGGCGAGATGACCGCAGGCGCCGCCCACGAGATGAACAACCCGCTGACGATCATCAGCGGCAGGGCGCAGATGTTGCGCCGCAAGCTCCGCGACGCCGAGCAGACCGAGGCCGCCGACGCGATCGTGCACGCGTCCCAGGATCTCTCAGACCTCATTTCCTGCCTGAACCTCCTGGCCAATCCGCCCGAGCCGGCGAGCGTCTGGACCTCGGTGCAGGACCTCCTGACCGACGCGGCCAAGGCTGCGGGGAGCAAGGCGGGCGCCTCAGGACGCGTGCGCGTGCAGCGCCCCGACTCCCAGACACAGGTGGATGTCGACGCGCGGATGCTGACCGACGCCCTGACAGAACTGATCGTCAACGCCCTTGAAGCGCCCGAGTCAGAGATTGTCTCGATCCGGGCTGAAACCTCGGCCCTGGATGGCCGACTTGTGTTCCGTGTTGGAGACCGAGGAGCGGGGCTCTCGCCCAGGGCGATGCGTCACGCGTTCGATCCGTTCTTCAGCGAGAAGCCGGCGGGCAGGAAGCGCGGCCTCGGGCTGGCGCGGGCCAGGCGTTTGGCCGATCTGCACGCCGGAGGCGTCGCGCTCGCTCCCAGGGAAGGGGGCGGGACGGTCGCCAGCCTCTGGCTGCCCGCCGAGCGGGTGCGCGGGGGCTTGATCGAGGCGGCGTGAAGCCGCAGGGAAAAGCCCGGGCACGACGCCCGGCACGAAGGCAGGACTTTCGGGCGCACCAGCGCCTCTAGCAGCGGAGCAGGGCAGGGATGACACGACGCCGGACAACAGCAGCAGAGCGTGCCCGGCGCCAAAGCCCGGAGGACGGGGCGGGCGTGCTCGTCGTCGGCGGGCCCTCGCGTCCGCTCGAAGAGCAGCTCCGCGAGCTCCGAGCCGCGTGCGTCTTTGTCGAGACCGACGCCGAAGCGCGCGAGAAGCTCGACGAACGCTACTTCGACTGCGTGATCGTCTCGGCCTCGATGCGGCGGCGCGTCTGGTCGGGGCTCGTCTCTGAGGTTTGCGGGCGGGACCCGACGCCGG
>SLFH01000019.1 GCA_007124345.1 Phycisphaerales bacterium
CCGAACTCGACGGCTTCGCCGTTCTTGACGAGGATTCGTTCGACGGTGCCGGAGACCTCGGCCTTGATCTCGTTGAAGACCTTCATGGCTTCGATGAGGCAGACGGTGGTGCTGGGGCTGACGCCGCCGCCCTCGGTGATGAAGGGCTCGGCGTCGGGGTTGGGCGTGGCGTAGTAGGTGCCGACCATGGGGGATTCGATGGCGACGAGTCCTGCGTCGGAGGCGGGCGGGGCGGCCGAGGCGGGTGCGTCGGCCTGCGCGTGCGGCTGCTGGGCGGCGGGCGCGCCGTTGAGGACGACGGGCGCCTGGCCGGGCAGGGCCTCGTGGCCTCGCTTGATCAGGACCTTTTCTTCCTTGTCCTGCAGGTCGAGCTCGGAGAGCTCGTTCTCGACCATGAGGCGAACCAGTTCCTTGAGCTTTCGGATATCGATCATGTGTCGGCACCAGAAGCGGCGTTGTGCCGCCCCCCTAGCCCGGGGGCATCCCGGAGTGTTGACAGATTAGCACGCATGGCGTTACCGCGTCGCCCCGCTCATGGCCGGGTCGAGGATCGCCCAGTCCGCCGAGGCGGGCAGCGTGCTGAGATTTTTGGCGCCGCGTTCGGTGACGACGAAGTCGTCTTCGAGGCGGACACCCCCCACGCCGGGGAGGTAGATCCCCGGCTCGATCGTGACGACGTGCCCGGGCTGGAGGGTCTGCTCTGGGTAGAGCGGGTTGAGCCTGGGGTCTTCCTTGTTTTGCATGCCGAAGCCGTGCCCGAGGCCGTGGTTGAACTGCGGGCCGTAGCCGGCCTTCTCGATGATCTTGCGGGCGACGAAGTCGATCTCGTGGTTGGTCTTGCCGGGGGCGAGGGCGTCGGCGGCGGCCTGCTGGGCTTCGAGCACGATCGCGTAGATCTCCGCGATCTGTTTGGGCCAGGACCCGAACGCGAAGCAGCGGCACATGTCGCAGTGGTACCCGTCGACGACGCAGCCCCAGTCGATCAGCAGGACCTTGCTCTTGCTGACTTTGACCTTGCCCGGGCGGTAGTGGGGCAGAGCGGCGTTGGCGCCTGTTGCGACGATCGTCGGGAAGCCGGGCTCGCTGGCGCCGAGGGTCTTCATCTCCGCCTCGAGCATCGCGGCGACGCGGAGCTCGGTCATCCCGGGACGGACCTCGGGGAGGATGTTCAGCAGGGCCTTTTCTTGCACCTTGACGGCGGCGCGGATCCTTTTGACTTCGCCCTCGTCCTTGATGTTGCGCATGGGCGAGGTCAGGCCGGCGACTGGGGCGAGCTTCTTTTTGCCCAGCTTCTTGCCGAGGCTGTCGAGCTGGGCGACGGTCAGGTGGTCGGCCTGGACAAGGCAGCGGTCGACGCCGGCGAAGTGCTCGGCGATCGCGTCTTCGAACGAGCCGGTGCGCAGGTGGATGTCGGCGATCGGGGCGAAGGGTTCGAGCTCGGCCTCGTACCTGCCGTCGGAGATGATGACGGGGCGGCGTTTGGCGTCGGCGCTGAGAAAGAGGTAGCTATCGCCCCCCAAGAACCCCGTGAGGTAGCCGACATCGAAGGGGTCGGTGATCAGGGCGTGCCCGGCGTCATGGGCACGGAGCGACGCTCTGAGACGCTTGATGCGGCCCGGGTAGGGGGTGTCGGGGGTGTCTGACGCTCGTGCCATGGGCCACGATGGTAGGCTTTGCGGGCGAAGTGACGGCCTCGGTGCGGGCCGGAGAGCAGCCGCGAGGCGGCGGGAGCGGGGAGCGATGCACACACACCGGACACTGACGGCCCGGGCGATCGGATGCGTGCTGGCGCTGGTGCTGTGCGCTGTCGCCTCGGGGCAGGGGCTGCTGGACCGGTTGGTGCCGGCCGAGCCGACGGAGAACGCGCCGTCGCTGGCGCTCTCGATCCCGCTGCTATCGATCGCCAGCGGAGGCCAGCCCCCCGAGGTGCCCGGTGGCGGGCCGATCCCGGTCGAGGTGGTGATCGGTCCGGGCGACTTTTCGGGCATCGTTCTGATCACCAGCCAGCACGACGCGACACAGAGCGTGCGAGTGTTCGCCATTGCGACGGCGGACCCGGACGTGCCGACCCGCGTGCCGCTGGTGCTTGAGCTCGACTCTCGTCCGTACTTCTGGAATAGCGAGGTCCGGGTCGAACTGCACGGGGCCGACAGCGCGGGCGACCCGGTCTTCCGGCGGGAGGTGTTCGACCAGCACAGCGTGCGGTCGAGACGGATTTCCGGCGCTCAGGGGGTGATGCCGTTCTCGATCACCTCGGGGACCGGGCTGGTCGGGGTGTTCGGGCAGGTGGGCGTGCCCGGTCGTGTGCAGGCGGGGCGTGATCTCCGGTTTGTGGCGGTCGAGCCTGACGGTGCGCCGGAGGTCTGGCGGGCGTACCAGAGCATGGACGCGATCGTCGTCGAAGAGCGGTCGCTGGACGCTTACGCCGAAGGGGCGGTCGCGGCGCTGGCCGAGTGGCTGCACGCGGGCGGACGCATGATCCTGATCGCAGAGGCCGAGGGGCGTGGGCGGGCGAGGCTCGCCTCGGCACTGCGACAGGACCCGGCGTGGTGGCGTGGGATCGAGAGCGCGCCGCCCGACACCCGGGGGCGCGGCGTGACGCCCGTCGGCGAAGGGTTCCTGTTGCTGCACGGCGACGCCGGCACAAGGTGGGCGAGATCAAGATCCGGTGTGAGCGAGGCGGGGTCGGCGGTCGTCGGCTTCGGCTCGGTGCTTGTGATCGAGGGCGATCCGGACTTTCCCACATTCTCGATCAGCGCCCCCGACGCGACGGGCGTGTTCGAGCTCGATGATCATGTGTCCAGGCGGGCGATCGCCTGGTTGGGGTATCAGACGAGCCGCTCGGCGGTCTCGATGGCCTGGCTCACCGACACGGTGCTCGACCAGGAGCTCGACCCGGGGCGGGCCGGCTCGAACCTGATGATCGGCGTCTGCGTGCTCGTGCTGCTGTTGGCGCTGATGATGGGTCCGTTCGACCGCTTCGTGCTCAAGAAGAAGGGGCTCGGGTCGATCTCCTGGGCCACGGCAGTGCTCTGGCTCCTCTTGGCGAGCATCCTGGCCGCGATCGGGCCGCGCTATGTCAGGAGCGGTGACGACACCCTCACGCGCGTTGGCGCGATCGATCTGATCGCGACCGAACGCGGCTCTGAGGGCTGGAGCGTCGGGACGAACGGCGTCTTCGCCGGTCGCAGGATCGCGTACACACCAACCGCCGAGCCCGGCTCGTGGTGGCGGGGCGTCAGCGCGAGCGACGCCGACAACGAGGTCTTCTCGCCGATGACGCTGGCGCAGGGCCAGGGGATTTCGCCGGGCGGGATGACGCCGATGGGCGGGAGCGACGGGCACGCCATCGAACAGGCGCAGTGGACATTCCGGTTGTTCGAGGACCGCTCGAAGGCCCGCTCGCGGCTGACAGGAGCGTTCGAGATCGATGCTTCGGGCGAGGAGACCGTCACCGTCCGCGGCCTGCCCGAGGGCGCCGTGATCCGCGGCGCGACCGTCCACGGCGACGGCACCAGGCAGGTGATCGCCATCGACTTCGAGGGCGACGGGCCGACGCGAAGGGCGGCGGTCGATCCGTCCGTGTCGCCAGATCAGCGCCTGCGCGATCGCTTGGTGAGCGCCTCGACACTCGTCGATGTCGGGTTCCGGACGCCCTCGATCGGCTGGATGCTCTGGTCCGAGGCGTACGCGCTGATCACGCTGGACATCGAGGGTTGGCCGATGGAGCGGCCGAGAGGGTTCGGGGGCGAGGTCAAGTCCGTCGCGGTGGTCCGCCTCGTGGTTCCGATTGTTCGTCATCAGAGCGCCGGCCCGGCCGGGGATGGAGGGGAGACGCCGTGATCGAGATCAAGGGCATCACCAAGAAGTTCGGCTCGCTCGTCGCCGTTGACGATCTCTCGCTTGAGATCGGCGAGGGCGAGCTCTTCGGCTTCATCGGCCCCAACGGCGCCGGCAAGAGCACAACCATGAAGGTGCTCGCCTGCCTCATCCGCCCCGACTCGGGCAGCGCCAAAGTCTGCGGCTTCTCCACCAAGAGCGAGGGCGAGCAGATCCGACGCGTGATCGGCTACATGCCCGATTTTCTTGGCGTGTACGACGATCTGACGGTCGATGAGTATCTGCAGTTCTTCGCCTCGGCGTTTTCGGTGGGGCGCAGCCGCAGGAGGTCGGTGATCGACGCGGCGCTGGAGCTGACGAACCTGACGGAGAAGAAGCGTGCGATGGTGTCGAGCCTGAGCCGCGGGATGCAGCAGCGTCTGGGCGTGGCCCGCGTCTTGATCCACGAGCCGAAGGTATTGCTCCTCGACGAACCGGCGAGCGGGCTGGACCCCCGCGCCCGCATCGAGATGCGCGAACTGCTCGTTCGTCTGCGCGACATGGGCAAGTGCCTGATGGTCTCCAGCCACATCCTGACGGAGCTGGGCGAGATGTCGACCTCGATCGGCATCATCGAGAAGGGCAAGCTGGTCTACGCGGGCACCCTCGCCGACGCCCTGGAGCGCACGCGCGGGGGCGAGCGCATGCTGATCTCGCTGGAGCACGAGCCGGCGGTGGGAGCGGAGCCCGAACCGACGCCCGAGCCCGCGCCGATCGCCGAGAAGCACGCCGCCGACGACGGTCACGCAGACAGAGTCGCCGGAAGCGGGGAGGGGGCGCAGCCAGCGAAGCAAGCGGCCCCGACGCACCCGGACACTGCGCGGGCGGCCGGGCTCCTGCGTGAGGACCCCCGCGTGGTTTCGGTCGTCGCCGACAACGGCTCGCTGCTCGTCGAGCTCGTGCCCGAAGAGCGGAGCCACCACTTCGTCCTCGAGAAGCTCATCAACGCGGGCGTGCGGATCCGGTCGTTCGAGCCCAAGGGGGCGCGACTCGAAGACGCGTTCTTGAAGCTGACCAAGGGGGCCCTGCAGTGACCTCCCTCCCCGCCGGCGCGTCCGGGCAAACCTACATCGGCGAGGCGGCGCCCGAGCTGTCGCTGCTGCGGCGCTACAGCCCGATGCGGCTCCTCTTCGGGCCGTCGTTCGCGAAGGAGATGCGGGTCACGGGGCGCAAGGCTTCGACCTACAGCTACCGCTTCGGTTACACGCTGCTCTTGCTGCTGGTGATCGGTCTGGCCTTCTGGGGAGCGTCGACCTCGTTCTCCGGGGGCGGCGCCGCCTCGGCGATGCAGCAGTACCAGGCGATCGCGCCCGTCACAGCCGCCT
Organism: Phycisphaerales bacterium; assembly: GCA_007124345.1. Lineage (GTDB taxonomy): Bacteria > Planctomycetota > Phycisphaerae > Phycisphaerales > UBA1924 > SLFH01. Next base: position 5,205 of record SLFH01000019.1, read on the forward strand.
CGATTGTCTGGATCCAGTTCGTCGTGCTCGCGCTGCTCGCGCCCTCGCTGACCGCCGGCGCCGTCGCCGACGAGAAGCTCGCCCGAACGCTGCCCTCGCTGATGACCACGCCCCTGCCGGCCTCGGAGATCATCCTCGGCAAGTTCTCGGCGCGGCTGGTGCTCCTGCTTATCCTGGCCGCGATCCCGACACCGATCCTGCTGAGTGTGCGCGTTTTCGGGGGTCTGTCGGGCTCGTACATCGCCTACAGCCTCGCCGTCAGCCTCTCGGTCTTCGTGCTCGGCCTCGCGTGCGGGACGCTGATGTCGGTGCGGTCGCATCGATCGTCGGCGGCGTCGGCCGGCGGGCTCGGGCTCATGGTCACGATCATGATGCTGCCGATGATCGCGCTCGTCGTGCTCGACCGCGCCGACGCGCTGTCGAACGAGACCTCCGAGTCGCTGATGCTGGTCTTCAGCCCCGCGGCGATGGTCACGATCACCGACAACGCGTTCTTTGAAGACGCGATGCCGCGGATCCTCCCGGCGATCACCTACAACCTGATTTTCTCGGTGGTCGTGCTCGCGCTGGCGGTGATCTCGTGCCGCCGAGTGCTCAACCGGTACGCCGCCTTCGACGCCCCCGCGCCGGTCAAGCAGAAGAGGGGACGCCGGAAGGAACGCGCCCGCCCCGAGCCTGAGCGCAAGAGCGCCGGTCCAGCCACGACGCCCGCGACCGGCGCCGCTGCAGCGACGCGGGACGATCCGGCCGCCGATCCTGCTTCGGGAGACGCATCGGCCCGCGTCGAGAAGAAGCCGCGCGGCCTGCGCTTCGCGTCGACCAACCGCGAGGTCTGGAACGATCCGCTGCTCTGGCGCGAGCTCCGCCAGCCGGCGTTCAGCGGCCGCGTCAAGCTCGGTGTGGCCGTCGGCGCGGCGGTGCTCTTCTGGCTCTGGCTGGCGCTGGGCGGCGGGCAGGAGAGCGTCGTGATGATCCACGGCCTCGCGGCGTTTGTCGGTCTGATGATCTTCGGCGTGCAGATCGCTTCGAGGGCCTCTGGCGCGATCGCCCAGGAGCGCGAGGCCAGGACGCTCGACACGCTGCTGACCGTGCCCGTCTCTCCCCTGCGGATCGTGCTCGCCAAAGCGGTCGGCTCGTTCCGCCAGCTTTGGTTCGTGCCCGCGTTCTTGCTCGTGCACTTCGGGTTCATCGGCGTCTACACCGAGACGGCCCATCCCGTCTTCGTGCTGCACCTGGCGATGGTCTACGCGGGCACGGCGATCTTTTTCGCGGGCGTTGGCGCGGTTCTGGGGCTCGTCTTCAAGAAGGCGCTGGCCGCCAGCACGTTGACGCAGGGCGCCGGGCTGGTGCTTTGGCTCGTCCTGCCCGTCGGGTACCACTTGATCTTGAACCTGATCTACATGATGTCGACCCCGCCGGTGTATACAAGGCACATCATGGACGCCATGCTCACTATGAACCCGTTTGTGCTGCTCGGCGGCGCATTCGGCGCCGGCGTGGTCGATCTAAGCCGCGCTCTGCCGGGGAGCCACCAGCTCAGCTACGGCCCGATTTTCGGCTACCACGATATCGGCCCGTTCGTCTACACGCTCGTCATCGCGGCGGCGCTGCTGCTCTCGGTGTTGTTCGCAGCGGCGTCGATCTGGCTCGCCTCGAAGCGATTCAACCGTTTCGTCGGCCGCCCGTCCTGAGCGATGCTCACCGGTGCACGACCATGATCTCGTCGAGCCCTTTGCGCGAGACATCGGGAACCATGCACCCCTCGGCGGCATACCCCACGGGGATGAGCAGGAACGCTCGCTCGTGCTCGGGACGCCCGAGCACTTTGGAGAGAAACCCCATCGGGCTGGGGGTGTGCGTGAGCGTCGCAAGCCCGGCGTGGTGGAGGGCCGAGAGCAGCAGACCCGTCGCGATGCCGACCGATTCATTGGTGTAATAGGTCTGGCTCCCGTCGTCGGCCTTGGCGAGCTTGAAGACGACGATCAGCCAGGGCGCCACTTCAAGGAACGGCTTGCGATCGTCGGTGCCGAAGGGGTGCAGGTCGCGCAGCCACGCCTCGCTGGCCCGCCGAGAGTAGAACTCGCGCTCTTCCTCTTCGGCCGCCTCTCGGATCTGCTTCTTGAGGGCCGCATCGGCGACGGCGACGAACCGCCAGGGCTGCTTGTTGGCCCCGCTGGGGGCGGTCCCCGCGGCACTGATGCACCACCGGATCGTCTCCTCGCTCACCGGGCGGTCGCAGAACTCGCGGACGGTCCGCCGGAGCCGCATCCGCTCGAAAAACGCCCTTGATTCCTCCTCGGGGGAACTTTCCGGGCGGTAGGGCGTCAAAGGGATCATGGGCGGGGTCGGATCGCCGCTTCTGGGGGCTTTGCCGCCTTCGTCTGGATGGTCGTGTGTGCTCATGGGTGAGATTCTGACGGATTTTCGGGTTTCTCGCCGGACGCCCCGGCCGCCGCGGCGTCAACCCTTGCGGGAGGGGCCGCCTTCCCCGCGTCGCCGGGACCGGGGAGGGCGGCGCTCTGACCGAACCGGAGATATCCAGATGCGGCGAACCTTTCTGACGCTGGCCGCCGCGGGCCTGCTCGCCCCGCTCGGCCTCGCCGCCCCCGCTCTCGCCGAGCAGCCGATCGACGCGAGGGCGGAGGTCCAACGCCTGATCGACCGCCCGATCAACGCGGCGTTGCTGTACCACCGGCTGTGGACGA